>JADLEZ010000400.1 GCA_020845855.1 Burkholderiales bacterium | reverse complement strand
CGTCGAATTCGGCGCGCAGCAGCGGGAACAGCGGCGGCAGCGCAAGCTGGAAGAAGTGCGAGAAGGCGTGCGCCACGCCGATGAGGCCGATGACGCGGACGTCACGGCGAAGCGAATCCGGGGCGGAGTTATCCAAGACGAGGGTGCCAGCCGGCGTTGCGCCGGTTGCGACGGCGGAAGCGGCAAAGCTGGGACTATAGCGCATCGATTCGGGACGAGGGACGAGGGACGAGGGACGAGGGAGCAACGTGCTGATGTGTAGGGCCTTGGAGTGAAGTCACCACGAGGAAGGGGCCTCCGTCTGTGAGCTGCCCCCTCGCCCCTCGCCCCTCGCCCCTCGTCCCTGCTTCTCCCCGACCAACGGTACTTGTCGATCGATACTAAATTGATATCATTTTGATACGATGCGCAAACGGCCGAGGGGCCGCGAGCGCCGTACCCAACGTGGAGATGGACATGGACCCGAGGCAAAGATCGAAAGGCGGCGCGCACGACGAAACCCCGATCGGCACCGCGAACGGCTTTTTCATGCTGTTTCTGGCGCTGCTCCTGCTCGCGATCGGCGGCTTCATGCTCGCCAACTCCCTGATCGGCGGCATGCGCTGGGGCGGATTCGCGCTCTCGATCCTCATCCTGATCGCGGCCGTGTTCCTGCTCGCCGGCCTGTACACCCTGCAGCCGAACGAGGCGGCGATCCTGCAGCTTTTCGGCGCCTACCGCGGGACCAGCCGGGTACCGGGCCTGCGCGCCACCAATCCGTTCTACACGCGCAAGAGGATCTCGCTGCGCGCACGCAATCTCAACGGGGATCGCCTGAAGGTCAACGACAAGAGCGGGAACCCGATCGAGATCGCGGCCGTCGTGGTCTGGCATGTCGACGACACCGCCAAGGCGACGTTCGACGTCGACGACTACGAGAACTTCGTGCAGGTGCAAAGCGAGGCGGCGGTGCGGCATTTAGCCTCCGCGTTCGCCTACGATGCCGACGACGGGGCCGCCGACAAGCGCGAGCCCACGCTGCTCGAAAGCGCCGACATCGTGGCGCGAGCGCTGGAGCGCGAACTGCAGGCGCGGCTCGAGCAGGCCGGCGTGGTGGTCGAGGAGGCACGCCTTACGCACCTCGCGTACGCGCCCGAGATCGCCCAGGTGATGCTGCGCCGGCAGCAGGCGGAAGCGATCATCGCCGCCCGCCAGAAAATCGTGCACGGCGCGGTGTCGATGGTGGAGATGGCGCTGCGCGAATTGTCCGCGAAGCAGGTCGTGGCGCTCGACGACGAGCGCAAGGCCGCGATGGTGTCGAACCTGATGACCGTCCTGTGCGCCGACTCGGAAGTGCAGCCCGTCATCAACACCGGAACCCTGTACACGTAGGAAGCGAGGTCCGCCATGAGCGTTGCCGCCCGCCTGTTGTTCGTGCTGTTCCTCGTCGTCTCGCCGATCGTGGTGTATGTCACCGCGCTGCCGCTGCCGGCGCGCGTGGCCACGCACTTCGGGCGAGGCGGTGTGGCCAACGGCTGGATGGGACACGATACCTACCTCGCGTTCATGCTGCTCATGGTGACGGCGGTCCCGCTGGCCGTGGCGGCGGGGGTCGGTCTGTTGCCCGCGGCCGCGCGGTCGCTCCTGCGCAAGCGCGCAGCCCTCCCTGCGCCGGCGCATCAGGAGGAAGCGCTGCGCTGGCTGGGGGGACATGCGAGTCTTTTCGGATGCCTCATGTGCCTGTTCCTGGTGGCAATCCATCTCCTGGTGGCGCAGGCCAACGCGCACACCCCTCCTCGCCTCGACGAGGGTACGTTCTTCCTCGTCGCGGGCGCTTTCGTGGCCCTGCTGGCCGTCTGGGTCCTCGCCCTGGGCCGGCGCCTGCGTCACCGCTAGCTAGGCTAGATGGCCGGCAAGAAGTCGTTCCTGCTGCGGGTCGACCCGGCGCTATGGGCCGAGGTCGAGCGGCTCGCGCAGGCCGACCTGCGCAGCACCAACGCGCAGGTCGAGTTCCTCTTGCGCGACGCGCTGGCACGGCGCGGCATCAAGCCGCGGGCGCCGGCCGTACAACGGGAGAAGGACGACGCGGGAGGCGAGGACGAGTAGTCTTGCATCATGAAGTCCGAACGCCACTCCCACGACTTGCTCCGCGACCTCGACGCCACCGGCAAACGGCGGCGGCCCGTGCTGCCCGAGGAGCAGTTCGAACGCCCGTCGGGATGGCTCTTGTGGCTCGCGGGCTTGCCAGGCATCGTCGCGGTCACGCTGACGCTCGTACCGGGGGGCGCGGGCGGGTTCACTCCCCTGTCGATGCCGACCGCCGTCGCGCTCAGCGTCGCGCTGCTGCTCGCGCTCGCCGTGTGGCTCGGCAACCGCTGCGGCCCGCCCGCGGGCCTGCGCGCGCCCTTCCTTGCCGCGCTCACCCGGCGCGCGTCCATCGCCGGCGCAGTGCGCGAGGCGTGGCTGCCGGGCCTGCTCGGCGGGGTCGCCGGCGCCGCCATCCTGTACGCCGCTTCGAAGTGGGTGCCGGCGGCGCTCGCCAACGCCGCCACCAAGGTGGACATGCCGCTGTACGCGCGCGTCCTCTACGGCGGGATCACCGAGGAATTGCTCCTGCGCTGGGGCGTGATGAGCGTGGTCCTGTGGCTCGCGTGGAAGATCTTCGGCGACAGGCGAAGGCGGCCCGGCGCCGGCCTTGCGGCGCTCGCCATCGTCGTCTCCGCGCTCGCGTTCGCCGCGGGCCACCTTCCCGCCGCCGCGGACGTGGCGGGGCGCCTCGACCCCGCGACCGTTGCCTACGTGTTCGCCGGCAACGGCGCGTTCGGCCTTGTCGCGGGGTTCCTGTTCTGGCGCCGGGGCTTGGAGGCAGCGATGCTCGCGCACGCGCTGGCGCACGTGTTCGCGTGGCTCGCGCTGAGGTAGCCCCATTTGTGTCATCCCTCGGCGCGCCTCGGGCGCGCCCCTTTATGTCATCCCCCACGGCGCGGGCGCCTCGGGCTCGCCCCTTTATGTCATCCCCCGGCGCGGGCGCCTCGGGCTCGCCCCACTTGTGTCATCCCGAGCGAAGCGAGGGATCTGCAGTTCGTACCAGCAGATCCCTCGGCGCAGGCGCCTCGGATGACACAGGACAGTGAAGGACTCGTCTTCCCGGGCGCCCACCCGGCTTACCGCCGCGCGCAAGCCTCCTGGCCCGGGTCTTTCACCGCAAGGCGGGAAGCCGGCGCGACGGTTTGCGAGTCACGCCCCCAGCACGCGGCGCAGGAACGCGCCGACGTCGGCGAGCTCCTCCATGGTCGCCGAGTGCTCCATCGGATACACCCGCCAGTCAAGCCGGTACCCCGCCTTCTGCAGCGCCTCGCGCGAGGCCTCTGCCCACGCAAGCTGCACGACCGGATCGAAACTGCCGTGGCCCATGAAGATCGGCACGTCGCGGTTCGCGGGCGAAGCTTCGCTCGCGAGCCCCGCGCCGTCGATCAGGTACGTCGACAGCGCGACGATGCCGGCAAGCCGCTGCGGGTACCGCAGCCCCGTGTACAGCGCGATCGCGCCGCCTTGCGAGAAGCCGGCGAGCACGATGCGCGCGTCCGCCACGCCGCGCCCGTTCTCGCGGGCGATCAACGCCTGCAGCTCACCGTGCGAGCGCCGCACCCCATCGAGGTCGGCGCGCTCGGTGATGTTGGCTGCGCGCACGTCGTACCACGCCGGCATCACGTAGCCGTTGTTGATGGAGACGGGCATCGACGGCGCGTGCGGGAACACGAAGCGCACGCGCAGCGCGGGCGGCAGCGCGAGTGCGTCCACCGCTTGCGACCAGCCATGTCCGGTGTCGCCCAGGCCGTGCAGCCAGATCACCGACGCGTCGGGGTTGCTTGCGGTCTCGACCTCGACCGCGGGAAGTATCGTGCTCATCTTGTCGAAGGGTTATCGTTTCCATAACGCCGCCCACCCGCGAAGCGTTGCTAGAATCCGCGTCGGGAGGGCGAGAGCAGCGTGGCGAACGCAAGGATACGGTATGAACGCGGCACCCCGCGCGATCCGCTAACCGTCCCTCGCAAGGCCTACTCCGCCTACTTCCAGCCCTCACCGCCGCGGACTTCCACGTCGACCACCGTGCTGCCCGGCGGCCGCGCCCCCGAGCGCGTGGTGCGTCCGGCGCTGGCGGTATTGTTCCGTGTCGCCCTCGGTCCGGACACCGATCGCTACGTGCGCCGCTTTCTCGCGTTCGAGCGCACCGGCCGCGGCCGCGTCGGATGGCATTGGCCCTCGCTCCTGTTCCCGAGCATGTGGGCGTTCTACCGCAAGATGTGGGGCGTGGGCCTGCTGTACGCGTTGTTGCCGGCGGCGGGCGCACTCGCCTTCGCAGCCATCGAGCCCGCGTTCGAACGCGCGGATTTCGCGTGGATCGCGTCCGCCATCCTGGCCGTGTGGATCCTGCCGGGCGTGCTGCCCGCGCTCCTCGCGGACTCGCTGTTGTACCGCCACTGCCGGTGGCTCGTGCTGCGCGCCGAGCAGGGCGCGCGCGGCGCCTCCGACGCCGTGCGCGAACTCGCCAAGCTCGCGCCGACCAGCGCCACCGCGGGCTTGCTGCTGGGCGGCGGCGCGCTCGCGGCCGCGCTCGCGCTGATCGTGCCGCCGCTTTCCACCGCGTACGGCGACTTGGACGTCCGCACGCGGCTTGCGGACGCGCTGGCGGCGGTGCGCGGGCTCGAAGACGAGATCGAAGCCACCTGGCACACCGCGCGCCTCCTGCCGCGCCAGACCGACAACCCGCTCGTGCGCGTCCACGAGGGCGCGTCGCTGATCGACGAGGTCGACGTCCATCCGCGAACCGGTCGCGTGCGCCTCGCGTTCGGACCCGCAGTGCCCGAGCTTGCGGGCAAGACGATTCTGCTGGCGCCCGCGCGCGGCGCCGCCGGCCGCTGGCACTGGGTGTGCGTGCCGGTCGACATTCCGGCGCGCTACCTGCCGCAGGAATGCCTCGTTTGACCGCTCCCGGCGGTTGAACCATGGCCGAGACGGCTTCACTTATGGCGTAGAATTGCGCGCCTTCGCGCTTTTGGGGACACAATCTCCGGATAGCGCGCGTCGCGGAAACCCTGACCGGCTGACCGCGCGTCCCAAAAACACGATTTTTGCGGAGCTCCTCGATGGCTGCAGTCGTCCCCGCGTTGCGCGACGTCAAGCTCGACGACAAATACGAGCTCGAGACCGGCCGCGTCTATCTCACCGGCGCGCAAGCGTTCGTCCGGCTCCTGATCCTGCAGCGCCAGCGCGACGCGCTCGCCGGGCTCGATACCGGCGGCTTCGTCTCCGGCTACCGCGGCTCGCCCCTGGGGGCACTCGACCAATCCTTGTGGAAGGCGCAGAAGTTCCTGGAGCGGGCGAAGGTAAAGTTCCAGCCGG
>JADLEZ010000399.1 GCA_020845855.1 Burkholderiales bacterium | reverse complement strand
GGCCTCCGATAGGTCGGTGCGAGTCGCTTCGCCAGCGCGTCGGCCGCCGCCATCGCTCGCGGACGCGCGCTGCGCGCCTGGCCTTCGGCCCGCTCGCTCCGGCGTCCTTCGGGCCTTGCCTCGACCTTCGGTCTCGGTCGCCTTGCTCGCTAGCTTCGCGCTCATGGCAGGCTTGGAATGGCGGCGCGTAAGGATTAGGCTAGCAGGCGCGACGAACGCACACCCGAAACTCCTGTCAGTCTCCCCATGAACCGCCGATCCTTTCTCGTCAGTAGCGCCGTCGCCGCCGGGGCCGCAACCTTGCCGGCCGCCGCGCCCGCGCAACCCAAACCCGCCGACAAGGTGGTCAAGACCCCGGAAGAATGGCGCAAGGTGCTCACCAAGGAGCAGTATTACGTCCTGCGCGACGAAGGCACCGAGCGTCCGGGCTCGAGCCCGCTCAACGGCGAGAAGCGCAAGGGAACGTTCGTCTGCGCGGGCTGCGACCTGCCGCTGTTCAAGTCGGACACCAAATACGAGAGCGGCACCGGCTGGCCGAGCTTCTGGGCGGCGATTCCCGGCGCGGTGGGCACCAAGGTCGATTACAAGCTCATCTACCCGCGCACCGAGTATCACTGCCTGCGCTGCGGCGGGCACCAGGGCCACGTGTTCGACGACGGCCCGAAGCCTACCGGGCAACGATACTGCAACAACGGCGTGGCGCTGAAGTTCGTTCCGGCGTAGGCGCCTACGCGAGCGGCGCCACAGCGTCGTCGTATTGCTGTGTGGTCGCGCACAAGGGCGTCGCGATCGGTAGCGGCGGGTCGTCGAGGTGAGGTCCGACTCACTCGGCCTATCGGCTAATCGCGGGACCGCGACGCCGGGATCAAGGCCGAGTAGCCGCCACGCGGAAGCCGAGCAAAAAAGACCCGGCGGGAAGCCGGGCCCAGGAGCTTGTCGGAAACGTCCGCGGCACTCAACGGCCGGGGACACGGCAGCAGGTGAGATATCCCCAGTAGGTCTGCGATGCCCCGCCCGTGTTCTCGAAGCGGCAGGTACCCGTCGTGGGCGTGCCGCCGCCCAGCGGACTGATGTACGACTTGATTACCTTGACCCCGTCTCCGCCGCTCGCGCTGCTGGCGCAGTTGATGCCCGTCGGCGTGTAACCTGCGGGGCAGGCCGCCGCGCTGACCACGACGTCGACATTCGCGGTGCTGATACTAGAGTTCGTGACGTTGGTGCATTGCAGCGGCGTCGCCGTGTTCTCGATGAAGTAGCCGACCACGTCGACCACCACGTCGATGGGTGTCCCCGAATTGTTCTGGACGCCGATGTCTTTCTTGAACGGACCGCTGCCCGGGTACAGCGGGATGCTGCGGTCGATCGCAACCACGGTGGTGTTGGCCTGCGTTCCGAAGGGCGACCAGGCGGCCACCGCGCCGGTGGTCAGAAAGGTTCCGCCGTTCCAGGCCCGAAGCGCGCCGGTTGACGACGTGTTGGTCACCGAGATGGTCGCCACTACCGCGACCGGCGCGGTCCCGGTGAACACCGTCCCGGCGCAATTGCCGGCGCCAGCGGTACCGGTTCCGCCCTGATACAGCGACCAGTCGTAACCGGCGATGACCGAATAGACGTAGATCTGGCGCGCTCCCCCTCCGGCGATCGGGCCCGGCCAGTCGACGAAAATGCCGAAGCGGGTGTCGGCAACCCGGCACGGCCCTGCGGTAGCCACGAAGACGAGGTCGTCGTCGCCCCCGCCGAGTTTGGGCGTGAGCTGCTGGTTCTGCTGGAGGCGGGATTTGGTGGACTGCGCGACCATGTCGGCTGCCATCGCGCGCGCGTTCGCTTGCACCGCGTTGGCAAGCGCGTCGATGGTGGCGCTGGCGGCCTCGTCGCTCTTCGCAGCCAGCGCCGCGGCGAATATCCTCCGCTGCTCCACGCTCGACAGCGACTGGTATTGCGCCTGCAGCTGCTCGCGCAGAACCTGCGCATCGTGCGCGGACAATTTCTGCACCGGGGTCCGCTGCCGCACCACGCGATCGATGACGGCGTCCACCGAGCTGCCCGAGGCGGCGGTGGCGACCGCTTTCTCCAACGGCGCGGCCTGCGCGCTGTCCACACCGAATGGCAACAGCATGGCAAGCGCACCCATAACCATGACACGTGTGCAGGGCTTCATCATTGCTTTCCTTTTCGCGAGAAATTCGGACGAATGACCAGCCGCGCCTGGCCAACGCATACGTTAGTACAAAAACCATCCGAACGAAAGGGAAACATTCGACAAGCAATACGCGCGCCACCGTGCCCGCGTGACCAGCCGTTCGGCCGGCGGCGCATGCGGTCACTCCATGAGGTCCACGCGCTCGCCGCGCTTGCGCATCGCCTCTGTCCGCGCTTGGAGGTAGCGCTGGAACGAAGGCTCGCCGCGGTACGCGCCGCTCGCGGCGTAGTCGAGCGCCGCGCTCAGGTGAAACGGGCGCAGGGACGCCTCGAGGCGCAACACTTCCTTCGTCCCGTCGAACAGCACGATGGTCGGCGCGTAAGTCACGCCGAGCTCGCGCGCCCACGCCTGCGCCGTCGTCGCCACGCCCGCAGGCGTGCGCAGCTCGGCGCGCGATCCGATTGCGAAGCGCGCGACGTCGTAGCGCGCGATCAGCGCCAGCACGTCGCCCCGGCGAAAGGCATCCCGGTGCAGCTCGTCGCAGCCCTCGCAATCGGCCGTCTCGAACAGCACGGCGAGCGGCTTCGTGCCCCGCGAGAAGTCGTACGGCGGCTTCATGAAGAAGGGTTCGTCGTGCAGCGTTGCGCTTGCCGCCGGCTTCGCGGCGGCCGCGAGGTACTCGCCCAGCGTCTCCTTCGCCTCGCGGCGACCCGCGACGTAATCGAGCACCGCCTCGAACCGCTGCGGCGGCCAGTAGCCGTTGAGACGGGCGACGATCTTGCCCTTCTCGTCGAGAAACAGGAGCGTGGGCGTGAACTGCACCTCGAGCACCGGCCCCAGCTCCTTCTCGCTCATGCGCCGGCCGTCGATCCAGGTGACCTCGCGGTCGCCCCACAGGTTGAGCGCCACCGGCACGAACGCCTTGCGCGTCTTGGCGACGATCGAGGGCTGCGAGAAGTTCACGCTCATGAGCTTGGCGCAGTACGGGCAGCCGTCCTGCCCGAAGTAGATCATCACCCGCTTGCCGTCGCGCGCGGCGTCGGCCACGTCCTCGCGGAAGTCGAGGAACGACAACGCGAACCACGGGGGAACGTCGATCGCGAACGGCGACGGTTGCTGCGCGCGGGCGCCGGCCGCGAACGCCAGCGCGAGCACGGTTGCCGCCATGAGGCCGAAGAATCGCATGGTCGGGCTAGTATCTCGCATTTCCGGGCGTGCGCGGAAACGGAATCACGTCGCGCACGTTGGCAAGCCCGGTGACATAGGCGACCGTGCGCTCGAACCCGAGCCCGAAGCCGGCGTGCGGCACCGTGCCATAACGCCGCAGGTCGCGGTACCAGCCGTAGTGCGCGGGGTCGAGGCCGGTCTCCACCATGCGCGCGTCGAGCACGTCCAACCGCTCCTCGCGCTGGCTGCCGCCGATGATCTCGCCGATCCCCGGAGCGAGCACGTCCATCGCCGCCACCGTGCGGCCGTCGTCGTTGACCCGCATGTAGAACGCCTTGATCGCCTTCGGGTAGTCGGTGACGATCACCGGCCTTCCGACGTGCTTCTCGGTCAGGTAGCGCTCGTGTTCGGATTGCAGGTCGATGCCCCACGACACCGGAAACTCGAACTTCTGCTTCGATTTCTCGAGGATCGAGATCGCCTCGGTGTAAGCCATGCGCGCGAACTGCGAGTCCACGATGCCGGTGAGCTTGGCGATGACACCCTTCTCGATGCGCTCCTCGAAGAACGCCATGTCGTCGCCGCGCTCGGCGAGCACCGTGGCGAAGATGTGCTTGACCAGCGCTTCGGCCAAGTCGGCGTTGTCGGCCAAGTCCGCGAACGCGATCTCGGGCTCGATCATCCAGAACTCGGCCAAGTGGCGGCTCGTGTTCGAGTTCTCGGCGCGAAACGTCGGTCCAAACGTGTACACCTTCGACAACGCGAGGCAGTAGGCTTCGACGTTCAATTGGCCCGATACCGTGAGAAACGCCTCGCGCCCGAAGAAGTCCTGCGCGAAGTCCACCTTGCCGTCCGCGTTGCGCGGCAGGTTCGCGAGGTCCAGTGTCGACACGCGGAACAGTGCGCCGGCACCCTCGGCGTCCGACGCCGTGATGATCGGCGTGTTCACCCAATAGAAGCCGCGCTGGTCGAAGAAATCGTGGATCGACCTGGCGATGGTGTGTCGCACGCGGGTGACCGCGCCGATCACGTTGGTGCGCGGGCGCAAATGCGCGACCTCGCGCAGGAACTCCATGGTGTGCGGCTTCGGCTGGATCGGGTAGGTGTCGGGATCGTCCACCCAACCCACCACGCGCACCGCATCAGCCTGCATCTCGAAGGGCTGCCCCTTGGCGGGGGACGGCACTATCTTGCCCGTGGCCTCCACGGCACAGCCCGCCGTGAGATGCATGATCTCGCTCGTGTAGTTCGGCAACGATTGCGGCGCGACGACTTGCACAGGGTGGAAGCCCGAGCCGTCGCTCACGTGCACGAACGAGACGCCGGCCTTGGAGTCGCGGCGCGTGCGCACCCAACCGCATACCGTGACCGGCTGATCGGGAGCGGCGCGTCCGGCGAGGATGTCGGCGCAGGAGAGTCGGAGCATCCCGCGATTGTAAGGCAACGCCTGCTCCTTATAATGCGGGACGCTCATTGCAGACCAAGGAATGCCGCGCGTTCTCGTACCCGCCGACCTCGTCGTGCTTGCCGCGGGCGTGAGCGCCGCGATGCACATCGGCAAGCTGCCGCCCGCGCTGCCGGCTCTGCGCGAGGCGTTCGGCATGTCGCTGGTCGAGGCCGGTTTCCTGCTCTCGATCGTGCAGGTCGCGGGCATGTGCGCGGGGATCGTGGTCGGCCTCGTCGCCGACAGCCTCGGCGCACGGCGCACCATCCTGTGCGGGCTCGCGACACTCGCCGTCGCCAGCATGGTCGGCGGCTTCGCGCACGAAGTGTGGCAATTGATGGCGCTGCGCGCAGCCGAAGGCTTCGGCTTCCTGGTGGCCATCCTGCCCGTGCCGCGGCTGTTGCGCTCGCTGGTGCCGCACGGCGAGCTTGCGCTCAAGCTCGGCCTTTGGGGCGCGTTCATGCCGACCGGCACCGCGATCGCGCTGCTGCTCGGGCCGTGGGTCATCGCGCTCGCCGGATGGCAGGGCTGGTGGTGGCTCCTCGCCGCGGTGACCGCCGCGATGACGTTCTGGATCGCGGCGGCCGTTGACGATGACGCGCATCGGCCTGCGGACGCGCACCCGGAGGAACGCGAGTGGCAACAGCGTTTGCGCACGACGCTGGCCTCGCCCGGGCCGTGGCTCGTCGCGCTCACGTTCGCGATGTACAGCAACCAGTGGATGTCGATCATCGGCTTCCTGCCGACGATCTACGCGCAGGCGGGGCTCTCCGTCGCCGCGGCGGGCGCGCTGACCGCGCTGGTCGCCGCCGTCAACGCGATCGGCAACATCGCCGCCGGGCGCCTGCTGTATCGCGGCGTGCGCCCCGAGCACGTTCTGTCGGCCGGTTTCGCGACGATGACCGCGTGCGCGATCCTCGCCTTCGGCGTGCCCGCGCCGCTGTGGCTGCGCTTCGCGGCCGTACTGGTGTTGTCGGGTGTGGGCGGACTCATCCCGGGCGCCTTGTTTCCGATCGCGGTCGAGCTCGCCCCGAGCCCGCGCACGCTGTCCACGACCGTCGGGTGGATGCAGCAGTTCTCCGCCGCCGGTCAGTTCGCGGGCCCGCCCCTCGTCGCGCTGGTGGCGTCGGCGATCGGCGGATGGCAGCTCACGTGGACGGTCACCGGGGGCGCATCCGTTATCGGAATCGCGCTCGCATGGCTGATAGGGCGCGTGCATCGCTCGCGAACGCAAGCCGCGAAGGCCGTTACGCCGATAGCTTCTCCTCCAGCCAAACCTTGATCAGCGCTACTTCAGCAGGATGATCTCCACCCGGCGCGCTTCCGCGTTGTCGCCCGAGCCTTGCGTGGCCTCCGGCTTCGCCATCTCGATCCTGTCCTCGGCCACACCCGCCGCCTTCAGCTGATCGCGCACGGCGAACGCGCGCTGTTTCGCGAGCTCCTGGTTCTGCTCAAGGCTGCCGGTGGCGTCGTGGTAGCCCGAGACCTTGAGCTTCTGCCCGCCCGCCTTCGCCTTGTCGGCGAGCGACGCCAGCTTGGCGGCGCCGTCGGCCGGCAGATCGACCTTGCCCGAGTCGAAGTACAGCTTGACCGCCTCGACGACGACGATGGTGGGCGCAGCGGGCGCCGCCGAGATCTTCGCGGGCGGCGTTGCCGTAGCCGTCGGCTTGCTCGCCTGGCCGCCCGACCAGCCGGCGAGCAGCGGCACGATCATCAGCGCGACGATGTTGATGATCTTGATCAGCGGATTGACCGCCGGGCCGGCCGTGTCCTTGTACGGATCGCCGACGGTGTCGCCGGTCACCGCCGCCTTGTGCGCGTCGGAGCCCTTGCCGCCGAAATGGCCGTCCTCGATGTACTTCTTGGCGTTGTCCCACGCGCCGCCGCCGGTGGTCATCGAGATCGCCACGAACAGGCCGGTGATGATGGTGCCCATCAGCAGGCCGCCGAGCGCCTGCGGGCCGAGCGCCAGGCCTACCACGACCGGAACGAGCACGGGCAAGAGCGACGGCACGATCATCTCCTTGATCGCCGCCTTGGTGAGCATGTCCACCGCCACGCCGTACTCCGGCTTGCCGGTGCCTTCCATGATGCCCTTGATCTCCTTGAACTGGCGGCGCACCTCGACCACCACCGAACCCGCGGCGCG
>JADLEZ010000398.1 GCA_020845855.1 Burkholderiales bacterium | reverse complement strand
GCGGCACGACCTTCGCGGCCGGTGCGTCGGCGGCAACCGGGGGCTTCCCCGGCGAAGCGACCGCCGGATGCACCAGCGGCACGACGGGCTCGATCTCGGTGTCGTCGAGCGCCGCTTGCGCAAGTGCCGCGGCTTCCGCATCCGCCACTTCGGACGCAGCCATGAGGCGAAGCTCCTCGAGCTCGCTGCCGACCGCCTCCGCTTCCTCGACGTCGCCGCGCGCGAATGCCCGCTGCCCTTTCACGCTGTCGACCAGCGCGCGCAGCGACGCGATTGCACGCGCGACCACCGGATACGCGGATCCCGGCATCGGTCCCGCGCGCGACTCGAGGCCGATCAGCGCTTGTTCGAGGCTTTTCGCGGTGGCCGCGACCAGCGGGAAGCCACCGGTGCGATGAATGCCGCACAGCGTGTGGCTCGCGCGCACCATCACCTGGCGCGGCGTGGCCTTGGCGTCGAACTGCAGGATCGCAAGCTCGTGCTCGAGGGTTGCCAGATGCTGGTCGGCTTCGTCGCAGAGGATCGCCCACAACGTGCGCGAGAGCGTCACGTCGCCAACCACGACGTCGTCGGACGCGAGCGGCGCCGCAGTCTCCTCCGCGGCCGCGGCACCCTCGGCAACCGGCTCGCGCGGAGCCTCGTCGTGGACTTCCGGCAGCGGCTCGACGGTCTCCACGAGCGTCAGCGTGGGTCCGCGCCGCGCGTCGATGACCGGTAAGTCGACCATCTCGATCGTCTCGCCGTACGCGGTCGCGTTGTCGGCGGCGCCCGCCGGCGGTGCATCTCCACCAAAGCCCAGTTCGGGCAGCTCGACCAGTTCGAGCGCCGCCGCCGCCGGTGGGAACGGTACGGCCGGCCTAGGGTCCGGGAGCGGTGCCGCGGCCGGCGGCCCCTGTGCGTGCCTCGGCAACTCGATGACATTGGACGACGGCGGCACCGCGACGAGCGTGGGCGGTGCGGCGCCGGGCAGCTCGCGCTCGACCGCCGCGATCGCCGCACGCAGCGCGCGCGGGTCGGCGGTGACGCGCTTTTCCTGCGTGAGCGCGCCGACCCATTCGCGGAAGCTCGCGTGTGCCACGTCGACGAGCGCTTGCACGGCGCGGGTGACGGGTTGCTCCTCCTCGAGCAGGCGATTGAGCACGCGCTCGACGTCGTACGCGTAGTCGCCGAGCTCGGTCAGGCCGACCATGCGCCCGCTGCCCTTGAGCGTGTGGAAGCCGCGACGCACCACGCCCAGCGCTTCGCGGTCACCGGAGTTGTCCTTCAACGTGCGCGAGCTGGCCGCCACACCCTCGAGCACGTCGGCCGCCTCGAACAGATAGATCTCCAGGAGCTCGCGGTCGAGCTCGGTTGCGTCGGTCGCCAGCAGGCGCTGCGTCTCCTCGGAGATTTCCGGCGTGGGCGCCGATGTGTCGGCGATCGCGTCGGCGGCGGCAGCGAGCTTGGCGGCGTCGCCCGCCTCGAACTCGGCCATGATCCTGTCGGCCTGCGTCGCCAGGTCGGCGTCGCCGATAAGCTCCGCATCGTCGCGCAGGCTGGCGAGCTTCTGCTTGAGCGCGTCGCGGGCGGCGGTGTCGCTCGGGGCGAGGTGCACCTCCTCGACGAGCCGCGGCAGCGTGGCGCGCAGCTCGGCAACCGCGACCTCGACCGAATCGCGCGCAGGCGCAGTCGCCGCCGGCGCTTCACCGAGGCGCTTGGCGATGAGCGGCGCGATGAGACGGTCGCGCTCAGGGCGCTGCTGCTCGACCGCTTCGATGTAGAAGCCGAGCCCCGACAGCGACTCGGCGAGAAGCTCGAGGTCCTCGTTGCTCACTTCGGTCGCGGGATCGGCGTAGGTCGCGATCTGCTGCTCGCACAGCTCGAGCAGACGATCGGCGTCGGTCAGGCCCAGGATGCGCAGCGCGCCGCGGATCTGCGCGCTGTCCTTGGCGAGTGTGGCAAGGTCGGCGCGCTTGGCGTTGTCGCGGAAGAAGGCGTCGAGCACCTGCTCCATGTGGCGCAGGTTGACCTGGATCTCGCGCCCGACCTGCGCGAGCAGCACGCGCTCCTGCGCACGCTTGCTCATTTCGTCCAGCATCGGCGCGCCGGGAGTGATCGCGGTCTTGCCGGTGCGCGCGGCATCCAGGCGCGCGAGCATCGCGTCGACCTGCTTCGCGAAGTCCGCGGACAGGCTCGAGTAGCTCTCGAATGCGCTCTCGGCGAGCAGCAGCGCGGTCGCGTATTCCATGGCCACCGGCTCCGGCACGCCGGCTGCGGGCATCTTCTCGAGACGCTCGACCAGCGCGGCGGTGAGTTTCATCAGCGCGCCGTTATGGATCTCGACGGCCTTCGCGTGCACCGAAACCAGCGTCTGCTTGAGCTTCGGTAGGTTCTCGGCACGCCCGGACGCGGCCTTGAGCCAGGCGTCCTTCGCACCCGCGAGCTGCTCGCGCGCTTCGCGCAGGAGCGGCTGCAGGCGCACCACGTCCGCCGACAGCACTTCCGCGGAAGGGATCAACCCGGACAGCTTGAACGCGCGCTGCACCGCCTGCACTTGCGGGCCGACCGGCGCGCAGATCGCGACGAAGTACAGCACCTCGCGACGCAAGCGGTCCGCGACCTTCGCGCTGCCCTCGGCGACGCGCCGGATCTGCAGGTCGGTGCGCGCCGACAGCTGCTTGACGCCGAAGCCCGCATCGAGGCCCTTCTCGACCAGGCCTTCGAGCATGGCCCCGACCGTCCACCAGAAGGTGCGCAGGCTACTCTGCGTGGTGATGTCCTCGATGCCGGCAATCGCGTCGCGCATTGCGGTGGCGCCGGCCTCGTCGCCGCGCAGCCATGCCAGCAGGCCGCGCTGGTACAGGCGCCGCTGTTTGACGAGGTAGGACGGGAGGCGGTTGGGCGGGATCACCTCGCGCTGCGAGATGCGCGGAGCGCGCGGGCTCAAATCGGGGTAGAAGAGATCGGTCGGCGCCGCGGCCTTGACCCCGCGCGCCGCCTGCATCGCCTCGTACTCGGGATAGAGCTTCAGCGGCACCGGCGCCACGCCGTTGACGAGCTCGCCGAGGAAGATCTCGAGCTTGCGGCAGGCGCGGTCGATCACCTCGCAGTCGGCGGCGGCTTCGTTCGCCGGCAAATCCTCGAGGCGCGCGAGCTGGCGCTCGAGCTCGTCGGTGAACGCGACCACCGCATCGAGCCCGACCATCTGGATCGCGCCCGCTGCCTGGTGCACGTGCGCGCGAGCGTGCTTGAGGTGATTGCCCTCGGCCGGGTTGGCCTTGAACAGCGCGAGCGACTCGACCCCGCGCGAGAGCGACTGGTCGATCTCGCCCTGGACCCAGGAGAGCGGACCCAAGTCGAAGTCGTGGGTGGATTCGGTAGACATGGCGCTAGGTCAGCAATTTCCGGGCCGAGGGGCGAGGGACGAGGGACGAGGGGAGAGGGAGCATCGGTGGAAAGCGATCGACGTACAGAAGGCGGGAACCGGGACCGGGTTTGCGCGTGCGCCTGCGCAATGCTCCCTCGTCCCTCGCCCCTCGTCCCCCGTCCCTAGACCTTGAAACCAGCCACCGAAGAACGCAGTTCTGCGGCCAGCTTCGTCAACTGCCCGATGGACACATTCGTCTGCTTGGTCCCCTCGGTCGTCTCCTCGGTGATCTTGAGGATACCCTGCATGCCGCGGGTCACGTCCGTCACCGACGTCGACTGCATCTGTGTTTGCGCCGAGATCCGCGAGATGAGGTCCGCGAGGTCGCGCGACACCTTCTGGATCTCGGTCAGCGCCTGGCCGGCGGCGTCGGACAGCTTGGTCCCCTCGACCACGCCCACGGTCGACTTCTCCATGGCGGCCACTGCGTCCTGGGTGTCGGCCTGAATGGTCTTCACGATCGCCTCGATCTGCTTCGTCGCCTCGCCGGAGCGCTCGGCGAGGCGTTGCACTTCTTCGGCCACCACCGTGAAGCCGCGGCCCGCCTCGCCCGCCGACGCCGCCTGGATCGCGGCGTTCAGCGCGAGCACGTTGGTCTGCTCGGTGATGTCCGAGATGAGCTCCACGATCTCGCCGATCTCCATCGAGGACTCCCCGAGGCGCTTGATGCGCTTGCTGGTGTCCTGGATTTGGGTGCGGATCTCGTTCATGCCCGCGATCTGGTTTTGCACCACCTGCCCGCCCTTTTCCGCGGCCGCGAGCGACTGCTGCGCGACTCGCGCCGACTGGTTGGCGGTCTGCGATACTTCGTTGATCGACTGCGCCATCTGCAGCACGGATGCGGACGCCTGCTGGATTTCACGGTTCTGCCGCTGCGAGGCTTCGTACAGGCGGTTACTGATCGCCTGCGTTTCCTGCGTGGCCTTGGTGACCTGCTCGGTCGCCGAGTTGATGCCGCGCACCAGCGTGCGCAGCTCCTCGATCGTGAAGTTGATGGAGTCCGCGATCGCGCCCGTCACGTCCTCGGTCACCGACGCCTGCACCGTGAGGTCGCCGTCGGCGAGGTTGCCCATCTCGTTGAGGAGGCGAAGAATTGCTTCCTGGTTGCGCTTGTTCTCGCCTTCGCTGTCCATCGCGCGAACGCGCGCGTCGTCGAGGAAGGCCTTGCCGAGCAGCACCAGGCAGGCGAGTGCGAGGATCGCGAAGACGATCGCGACCCAGATCGTCCACACCCGGACCGGGCTGTTCTCGTACGCCTCCGCGAGCCGCTTGGTGGCGTCCATCAGCGGGTCGGCCTCGGTGTTGATGCTGCGCGCGGCCTGCTTCGCGACCACGAGCTTGGGCATGTTGGCGAGGATGGCGTTGGTGCCCTGCTCGTAGGCGCTGAAGCGCTTTTGCAGGTCGATGAGCGTTACGCGCGCCTCGTCGCTGCGCACGGCGGGCAACCGCAACGTGTCGCTGCCCTTCAGCAGTCCGTTCAGGATGTCCCTGAAAGTGCCGGTGTCCTTGCCGAGGAGGAAGGCGACCTCGGGGTCGATCTCATCGGCCGAGGCGAGCGCGTTGGCGTTCTTGGCGATGCGCTGCGACAGCACCGCGAGCTGGTTCGCGAACTCGATCTCGCGCAGGCTGCCCCCGCCCTGGGCGATCTGCGCCGCGGCCTGCTGCGAGAGGTCGAGTAGCGCGCTGTTGCCGGTGTTGAGGGAGTCGAGGCCCTTCGCCAGCGAGGTAAGGCTCGACTCGTTCGTCACCAGGCTGCTCGCGGCCTGGTCGACCCGCGCCCAGCGATCCTTGACCTCGCCGAGGAGCTTGACCGTGGCCTCGTCCGACGGCGCGTCGAGGGTGACGCCGCGGGTGGCGCCGCTGCCGGTGAGCGCGTCGAGGTTAGCCTTGAACTGCTCGCGGCTGGTTTTGACCGCGTTGAAGGCGGTGGTCTGTCCCTGCGCGGCGAGCGCGCTGCCGCGCGCGAGGCGCTGCGACAGCATCTGCAATTCGGTCGCGGTCGCCCCGGCCGCGTTCGCCTGTGTCGACTGGCGCGTATCGAGGAACATCATCGCCGCCGCGAGCAGGAGGAACACCACCATGAGGGCGCCCAGGATCTGGAATTGCCTCACCACGGGTAGATGGCCGATCAGCGGAAGCTTGCGCGGCATCGCCATGCTGGCGGTGGCCGAGCGCAGCTGCTCCATGATCGACACCGAGGCCAGCGGGTCGTAGCCCGCCTGCACGCCGCCCTGGTCCATCTTGACCTGCGTGGTGGGCATGTCGAGGTCTTCGCCGTCGAGCAGCTTCGCTTTTTCGCCCCCGAACAGCTTCCCGAATTTGAGCGCCATTGTGGTTGTCTCCCTGCTAGGACGCGCTGGATACGCTCCCGCGCCTTTTCATATGCCGACCGAAAGGAACGCGGTCTCGCGGGCCAGGATCGCGAGATCGATCTCCTGCCACGCGTTGCCGTCGCCGTCCATCCACCGCTGTGCGTACCACGCGGGCACGTCCTGCGGCGGCGCGGCGGGTGCGAGCTCGGCCAGGTTGCGCAGGCCGAGCACGCGCGTCACCACGATGCCGGCGTTGATCTCGCCGGTGCGCGGTCCGAACAGCACGAGACGCGACTGTCCCGCGGCGGCCGTGGCCTCGCGGCCCAGGTAGCGCGCGAAGTCGACGACGCTGTACAGGTTGCCGCGGATGTTCGCCACGCCGAGGTACCAGGGGCGCGTGAGCGGCACCGGCACGATCTCGGGCATCGTCATCACCTCGCCGGCGTCGGCGAGGCGGATGAGCCAGCGCTCGCTCCCGCACGCGAGCCCGAGCCGCGACGACTCGACCTGCGCGGCCGTCTTGGTCGCGAGGCGGGACGCGAGCTCCTGCTGGAACGTGCGAAGGTCGAGCTTGGCCGCGCGCCGCATCAGACTATCGCCGCGATCTTCTCGAGCAGCTCGTCTTTGTTGACGGGCTTCACGATGTAGTCGCGCGCCCCTTGGCGCATGCCCCAGATCTTGTCGGTCTCCTGGCTCTTCGACGTGCACAGGATGATCGGGATCGCGCGCGTGTCGGGGTCGCGGCTGATGGCGCGCGTTGCCTGGAATCCGTTGAGCCCCGGCATCACGACGTCCATCAGGATGAGGTCGGGCTTGAGCGATTTCGCTTTCTGGATTGCGTCCTCGCCGTTGTCGCTCGCGACCACTTCGTACCCCGACTTCGTCAGCATGTCGTTGAGGACGTGCCGCTCCGTCGGCGAGTCGTCGACGATCAGGATCTTTCGAACGGACATTTTTCCACCCTGTTTCTTCGCCCCCGCGACCACACCCGCCGCCGTGCTCGGCGGCGCCCGCATCTCATCCAGGCTTCGCTTGCTTGCGCCGCCGCCTTGTGTCGTGGTCATGCGTACGACCCCCACGCTCGCTTCGCTCGCTGCCCCCAAGCCGTCCATGCGAGCGGGGCGAAGCGGAGGCGCGCAGCGCGCGTCCGCGAGCATGGATGGCGGCCGACGCGCAAACGCGTCGGCTTCCCGCCGGCCGCCCAAGGAGGCCGCAGCGCAGTTCGCGCGCTCACGCCGGCCCTCCGCGCCTACGCGGCCGCACGGTTGACGTGCGCCGCCACGGCCTTGAGCAGGCTCTCCTTGGTGAACGGCTTGGTGAGGTACTGATCGGAGCCGACCATCCGCCCGCGGGCGCGGTCGAACAGTCCGTCCTTGGACGACAGCATCAGTACCGGCGTGTGCTGGAACTTCGCGTTCTTCTTGATGAGCGCGCAGGTCTGGTAGCCGTCGAGGCGCGGCATCATGATGTCGACGAACACGAGGTCGGGCTGGTGATCGGCGATCTTGGCCAGCGCGTCGAAGCCGTCTTCCGCAAGGATCACGGTGCACCCCGCTTGCAGCAGGAAAATCTCCGCGCTGCGGCGTATCGTGTTCGAATCGTCGATCACCATGACCTTGACACCCTGCAACGGGATCTGGTCTGCCACTGATGCCCCCTGCCCTACCAGGCAACGAGTAGCGGCGCGCCAATCGACGGCCGCGCTTGTCGTGTTCAAGTCTGCCACGGTCCAAGCGTACTGCCTAGAGCATAAAGCTTGCCGGAATCAGCCCGGACGGGCGAAATCGCGAAAAAAGCAACACTGCGGCAATTTTTCCCTCGGCCAAGTGCCGTGGGGCGGCAGTCAATGCCGTGACGGGGCGAGGAGCGAGGCGCGCGAGCGGAAGCGAGCGAGGGCCGGCGGCCGCGTCGCCGAGCGACGAAGCGGCGGCCGACACGACACTCCACGCACGACTTTGCCCTCGCAAGGAGGCCGCGAGGAGCGAGGCGCGCGAGCGGAAGCGAGCGAGGGCCGGCGGACACCTGAGCGAGCGGGCCGAAGGCCAGGCGCGCAGCGCGCGTCCGCGAGCGATGGTGGCGGCCGACGCGCTGCTACGGCAGATCACGCCGGCAGCTCGGAGGCCGCACGTCGCGAAAGCGACGAAGCGGCGGCCGACACGACACTCCACGCACGACTTTGCCCTCGCAAGGAGGCCGCGAGGAGCTATCACCTGTGTGTCATCCCGAGCGAAGCGAGGGATCCGCTTTCGCTTCGAATCAGCAAGTTGCGTAAAACCGATCCCTCGTCGCCTTCGCTCCTCGGGATGACACCGTGGGATCTTCAACGAACCGCTGGCTAGCGCCCGAGGAACATCCGGTACGCCGGATTGGCGGATTCGTCGACGTACGTGTACCCGAGGCGGTCGAGAAAACGTCGGAAATCGCCCTTGTCCGACGGCGGAACCTGCATTCCCACCAGCACGCGGCCATAGTCCGCGCCATGGTTGCGGTAATGGAAGAGGCTGATGTTCCAGCCCGCGCTCATGCTGTCCAGGAAGCGCATCAGCGCGCCCGGCCGCTCCGGGAACTCGAAGCGGTACAGGATTTCGTTCTCCGCCGCCGGTGCGTGGCCGCCCACCAGGTGGCGCACATGCAGCTTGGCCATTTCGTTGTCGGACAGGTCATAGGCCTCGATGCGATGCTTGTGCAGCAAGGCAAGCAGCTCGGCGGTCGCCTTTCGGCCCGCAACCTCGACCCCGACGAACAGGTGCGCGCGCCTTGGATCGGCGTAGCGGTAGTTGAACTCGGTGACGCTGCGGTTGCCGAGCAGCGCGCAGAACTCGCGGAAGCTCCCGGGACGCTCGGGAATGGTCACCGCGAAGACCGCCTCCCGCGCTTCGCCCAGCTCCGCTCGCTCGGCGACGAAGCGCAGGCGGTCGAAGTTCATGTTCGCGCCGCCGGCGATGGCGACGTAGGTGCGCTCCTTCACGCGATGCCGCTCGCACCACGCCTTGACGCCGGCGACCGACAGCGCGCCCGCGGGCTCGAGGATCGAGCGCGTGTCCTCGAACACGTCCTTGATCGCCGCGCAGATCGCGTCGGTGTCGACCGTCAAGAGATCATCGACGTACTGGCGCACGAGGCGGAACGTTTCCTTGCCGACCTGCTTGACCGCCACCCCGTCGGCGAACAGCCCCACGTGCGGCAGCGCGACCCGGCGGCCGGCCGCGACCGATCGCGTCATCGCGTCGGAGTCGACCGGCTGCACGCCGATCACCTTGACCGACGGGCGCACGCGCTTGATGTAGGCGGCGATGCCCGAGATGAGTCCGCCGCCGCCGATCGCGACGAAGATCGCGTCGAGCGGCCCCGGGCACTGGCGCAGGATCTCCATGCCGATGGTGCCCTGTCCGGCGATCACGTCCGGATCGTCGTAGGGATGGACGAAGGTCGCGCCGCTGCGCCTTTGCAGCCGCTGCGCCTCGGCGTACGCATCGGAGTAGGAATCGCCATGCAGGATCACCCTGGCGCCACGCGCCTCCACCGCCGCGATCTTGATGTGCGGCGTGGTTACCGGCATCACGATCGTCGCCTCGCAGCGCAGGCGCTGCGCCGCGAGCGCCACGCCTTGCGCGTGATTGCCGGCGGACGAGGCGATCACGCCTTTCGCGCGGTCGCCGGCGGGCAGCTGCGCCATCTTGTTGTACGCGCCGCGCAGCTTGAACGAGAACACCGGCTGCTCGTCCTCGCGCTTCAGGAGCACGCGGTTGGCAAGGCGGCGCGACAGCGTGACTGCTTCCTCGAGCGGCGATTCGATCGCAACGTCGTACACCTTTGCGGTGAGGATCTTCTGGAGGTAATCGGTGGGCATGGGAAAGCGAGGTTAGCATAGCGAAAGCGGGGTCAGATTCGATTCTCGCTTTGCGGGCGCGGCCGCATGTCGCTACGAATTCGCGCAGACGCAGCAGAGAATCGACTCTGACCCCGTTTTCGCGAACGCCGATGCAGGTCAGGATGCGCAGCAGAAAGAATTCACTTCCGGCCCGTTTCTGATATCGTTCGCGCCGCCATGCTGACCGCGTTCGCCCGCTCGTTCCAGCTCTCGCCGCGACCGGAGACCCTCGCCGTCGTCGACCTGGGCTCGAACAGTTTTCGCCTCGAGGTCGGGCGCGTCGAGGGCGACTTGATCCGCCGCCTCGACACCTGGCGCGAGACCATCCGTTTCGGCGCCGGCATCGACCCGCGGGGCAATATCACGCTCGCCGCGCGCAAGGTGGCGCTCGGCTGCCTCGCCCGCTTCAGGGAGCGGTTGTCGGGACTGCATCCGTCGGCGGTGCGGGCGGTCGCAACCAACACGTTCCGGGTGGCGCGCAACGCATCGACTTTCCTGCCGCAGGCGGAAGCAGCGCTCGGCCACCCTATCGACATCATCGGCGGCCACGAGGAGGCGCGCCTCATCTATGTCGGCGCGGCGCACGAGTTGCCAGCCTCGGGCGAGCCGCGACTCGTGATCGACATCGGCGGCGGCTCGACCGAGTTCATCGTCGGCCGCGGCATGGCGCCGGAGCGACTCGAGTCGCTGCGCATCGGTTGCGTCAACATGACGCAGCGCTTCTTCGCGGGCGGCGAACTGCGCGCCGGCGCCTTCCGCGCGGCGGAGACCGAGGCGCGCTCGTTCATCGAGGGCATTGCGGTCGACTTCGGACCCGGGCATTGGCGCGACGCGTTCGCGTCGTCGGGCACCGCGCTCGCGCTCGCCGCCATCCTCGAGCAGAACGGCCTCTCGGACGGCGGCATCACGCCCCAGGGCCTCGCGCGCCTGCGCAAGCGCATGGTCGGCGCCGGACACATCGCGCGCCTGTCGCTCACCGGCCTCAGTGCGGACCGCGCCCCGGTGCTCGCGGGCGGCTTCGCGATCATGATGGCCGCGATGTCGGAGCTTGCGGTGCCGCGCATCATGCCCGTGGGTGGGGCGCTGCGCCTGGGCGTTCTGTACGATCTGCTCGGCCGCACCATCAAGCGCGATACCCGCCAAGTCACGGTCGAGAGCCTGTCCGAGCGTTATCGAGTCGACCAGCCGCACGCGCGGCGCGTCGCCGCGATGGCGAAGGCGCTGTACCTCGCGTCGTCACCGCAGCCGGATCCGGCGCTCGCGCAACGCGTGGAATGGGCGGCACTCCTGCACGAGATCGGTTACTCGGTATCGCACATCGGCTTCCACAAGCACGGCGCGTACATCCTGGAGAACGCCGACATGCCCGGCTTTTCCGCGCAGGACCAGCGCCACCTCGCGTTGCTCGTGCTGGGTTGTCGCGGCGGATTGTCCAAGCTCGATGCCCTGTTCGCGAATGCCGACCTCGCGGCGCAGATGCTCGCGCTGCGCCTCGCGGTGCTCTTCCATCACGCGCGCCGCGAGATCGACGCGCCGCGCATGGTGCTCGCGATCGGCAAGCGCGTGCGCTTCGAGATCGCCAGGCGCTGGTTGAAGGCGCATCCGTTGACCGAGCGTCTGCTCGAAGTCGAGCGGGAGGAGTGGCGGCAGCTCGGCCGGCCGTGGAAGGGCTAGTAGCAGATCGATGCAAAAGGCGTCCGAGGGGTCCTAAGGATGACGAGGAAGTTGCGTTGCGCCTTTTGCATCGAGGATGAGTTCAGGCGGTCGCCCTAGGGGCGGCCCGTCGGACGACCGCCGGAAACAGCACGAAACAACGCGCGTGGTGCGCATGCCGCCGCCTTCGATCGCGTTCTGCATCATGTTGCTAGAGGAACTCGGGGCCCTGTACCGCCTTCAGCACGACAGCCGCGCCGCCGTCCTTCACGCGGTTGGACAGCCACCACACCGCGCCCTTGCGCACCGACCAGTAGGCTTCCTCACCCGAGAGCAGGAACGCCGCGACCATGCCGAGCGTGGGCTGGTGGCCGACCACCAGTACCGGCTCGCGCGACTCGGGCCAGTTGGCCGCGGCGAGCACCGCGGTGACGGTGGCGCCGGGGGATAGCTCCGGCAGGGTCTTGAACTTGCGCTCGAGCGCTTGCGCGGTCTGTTGCGCGCGGTCGGCGGGCGACACCAGGATGCGGCAGGTGTCGGGCAGGTGCGCGTCGAGCCACGCCGCCATGCGCTCGGCCTGTTTCTGCCCCTTGCCGGTCAGCCGGCGGCCAAGGTCCGGCTCGCCCGCTTCCGCTTCCGCATGCCGCCAGAGGATGAGATCCATAGCCTTGGAACCTCTCGCATGATCAAACACACCCGTTACGAATCACACTTGTTCGTCGGGGGCGCGCAGGCGCGCCAGGAGCTCCGCCTGCGCCGAGCGTCGCTTGCGGCCGCGGCGCGGCTTCACCTTGCTCCAGCGGCCTTCGGCGTCGAGCTCCCAGGCGTCGCGATTGTCGGCGAGGTACGCCTTCAAGCCCTCGTCGATCACGCGCTTGCGCAGCGCCGGATCGCGTACCGGGAACGCGACCTCGACGCGGCGAAACAGGTTGCGGCCCATCCAGTCGGCCGATGACAGCCACACGTCGGGCTCGCCGCCATTCTCGAAATACCACACGCGGTGGTGCTCGAGAAAGCGGCCGAGGATCGAGCGCACGCGGATGTTCTCCGAGACCCCGAACACGCCGGGCCGCAGCGAGCATGCGCCGCGCACGATCAGGTCGATTTGCACGCCGGCAGCCGACGCCGCGTACAGCGCGCGGATGACGCCTTCCTCCACCAGCGCGTTCATCTTGGCGATGATGCGCGCGGGCTTGCCCTCGCGCGCGTCGCGCGTCTCGCGGCGAATGAGCTCGAGCACGCGCCGGTGCATGGTGAACGGCGCCAGCAGCAGGCGCTTCATGCGGCTCGCGCGCGCGAGGCTCGTGATGTGCAGGAACACCTCGTTCACGTCCGCGCACATGGCCGGGTCGGCGGTGAGCAGGCCGAAGTCGGTGTAGATGCCGGTCGTGCGCGGGTGGTAGTTGCCGGTGCCCAAGTGCGCGTACGGCACGAGGCGCCCCCGGCCGCGGTCGTCGCGCTCGCGGCGGATGACGAGCGCCAGCTTGGCGTGGGTCTTCAAGCCGAAGACACCGTACACCACCTGCGCGCCGGCGCGCTCCAGCCGCTCCGCCCAGTTGATGTTGGCTTCCTCGTCGAAGCGCGCCATCAGCTCCACCACCACGGTCACTTCCTTGCCGCGCCGCGCCGCCTCGATCAGCGCCTCCATCAGCACCGAGTTGACACCCGTCCGGTACACGGTCTGCTTGATCGCGACCACGTCGTCGTCGTCGGCCGCGGTGCGGATGAACTCCACGACGGGCTCGAACGACTGGTACGGATGGTGAAGCAGGATGTCCTGGCCGCGGATCGCCGACAGAATGTCGGCCGCGGCGTCGAGGCGCTCCGGCAGTCCCGGAACGAACGACGGATACTTAAGCGCATCGAGGTCGACCTCGTCGATCAGCGACGACAGGCGCGCGATGTTGACCGGGCCGTCGCAGCGGTACAAATCGGATCCGGACAACCCGAACTGCCCTAGCAGGAACTGCGCGAGCGGCTCCGGACACTCGGCGGCGACCTCGAGGCGCACCGCGGAGCCGAACTGGCGCTGCGGCAGCTCGCCCTGCAGGGCCTGGCGCAGGTTCTTGACTTCCTCCTCGTCGATCCACAGGTCGGCGTCGCGCGTGACGCGGAACTGCGACCAGCCCACGACCTTGCGCCCCGGGAACATCTGCGACAGGTGCGCGTGCAGGATCGACGACAGCATCACGAATGCGTTATCGGCGCCCGCGACCGACGCCGGCATCTTGATCACCCGCGGCAGCACGCGGGGCGCCTTGACGATGGCTATCCCCGAGTCGCGGCCGAACGCATCGTTGCCCGCGAGCTCGAGCACGAAGTTGAGGCTCTTGTTCACCACCTGCGGAAACGGATGCGCCGGGTCGAGCCCGATCGGCGTGAGCAGCGGCCGGATCTCTTGCGCGAAAAAGCGCGCGGCCCATTCGCGCTCCTTGCGCGTGAAGTCGGTGCGCCGCACGAGGCGTACTCCTGCCCGCTCCAGCGCCGGCAGCACGTGCTGGTTGAGCACCCGGTACTGCGCCGCGACGAGCGAGTGCGCCTCCTCTCCCATGCCCAGCGACACGTCGCGCAGCTCCGGCAGCGTCATCCCGGGCGGCGGCACCTTGGCGCGAAGCTGCTCCTTCACGCCGGCAACGCGAATCTCGAAGAACTCGTCCAAGTTGCTGCCGACGATGCACAGGAAGCGCAGCCGCTCGAGCAGGGGAACCGCGGGATCCTCGGCCAGCGCGAGCACGCGGCGATTGAAATCGAGCAGCGAGAGCTCGCGGTTGATCGGGGTCACTGCCGGCGTGTTCACGGCCGTGGTGAGCCCGGCGGCGGCGACGCGGCCGGTCGGAGCGAACGAGGCCTTGGCGGAGGTGTCCATGACGTCAACGGCGCAGCGTTGCATCCTCGCTTAGGCGGCCACCCTCCGCGCTCACTGGACTACCCTTCGCGCTGTCGCGCTTCGGGGCAATTCGCCCTTGGGGCGGCCCTGCGGGCTCATGCCACCGCCAACCAGACGCACCGGCCGCGCGACTCGCGATCCAGCGCGGCGAGGTACGCCTCGTGCGCGGCGAGCTCTTCGCTCGTGGGCAGGATCACGACGATTGCCGTGCGGCCTTCCGCCAGCGACGCGAGCGCCGTGGCCGACAGGCCCGGCGAGACCATGTCGATGGTCAGCGACTCCTGGCCGCGAGTCATCGCGAGGTAGACCTCGGCCAGGAGCTGGGCATCGAGCAATGCGCCGTGCAGCGTCCGGTGCGCATTGTTGACGCCGAAGCGCTCGCACAGGGCGTCCAGGTTGTTGCGCTTGCCGGGGAAGGTATCGCGCGCGAGCGCCAGGGTGTCGATCACGCCCGCATGCAGCGTTGCGCACGCCGGGAGCTGCTCCTTACCGAGCTCGACGTCGAGGAAGGCGAGGTCGAACGGCGCGTTATGGATGATCCACTCGGCACCCCGCAGAAAGTCGACGATCTCGCCTGCGCGGTCGCGGAAGCGGGGCCGGCCCTTCAGGTCCTCCCACGTCTTGCCGTGCACCTCGGTCGCGCCGAAGTCGATGTCGCGCTCGGGGTCGAAGTGCAGGTGGATCGTGCGCCCGGTGGGACGACGGTCGACAAGCTCGACCGCCGCGAATTCGATGATGCGGTGCCCCCCTTGCGGATCGAGGCCGGTCGTCTCGGTATCGATGATGAGCTGGCGCATCAGAGGACAGAAGACAGAGGACAGAAGACAGTTGCGCCGATGTTTCCGGTGGCGGCGCATGAAAGCGCCGTTGTCATGCTTTGTCTTGCGGGTTGTCTCGGCGCATCCATTCGCGGTCTTACTGTCAACTGACTCCTGACACCTGAGATTCAGACACTCATTCAGAAGTACCGGCTACCGCCGGTACTTCTGAATGGTGGACTGGATCTCCTCTATCGCATGCTCGATTTCGTCGTCGGTCAGGTCGCGCTGCGCGCCCTTGCGGTCGGTGAGGGTCAGCGTCTTGTCGATCTCCGTCTGGAACTCGCCGAGCCCCATGGTCTCGGTGATCGTCGTGGTCTGCTCGTCGGTGAGCGTCTCCGGTCCCCAGCGCACGATGATCGCGGACAGGTTGTCGCCGTCGGGTCCGCCGCGCTTCTCGCCCTCGCGCATCATCTGCGGCGAGGTGGTGAGGATCGGCGTGGAGGTAAGCCAGTCCGCGATCTCGCGCTGGTCGAACACGCTCCACAGTCCGTCGGTGCACAGCACGATCACATCGCCGTTGCGCAGCGGCGTGCGCCGCGACAGGTCGATCACCGGGTCGACGAGGCCGCCCAGGCAGCTGAAGATCTTGTTGCGGTCGGGATGCTGCACGATCTCGTCGGCGCCGATGATGCCCTGGTCGACGAGGTACTGCACCTTCGAGTGGTCCTTGGTCGAGCCGATGAGCCCGCCCTGGCGGAAGAGGTACAGGCGCGAGTCGCCGACGTGCGCCCAGTACGCGTGCCCCGCCTGCACGAGGCAGCACACGCACGTCGTGCGCGGCGTCTCCAGCATCGAGAACTGGTTCGCGTAGGAGCCGAGCGCTGCGTGCGCGCGCACCATCGTGTCCTGCAGGAACTTGAGCGGGTTCTTCATGAGCGGCTTCGCCTCCTGCTGGAAGCGCTCGATGAACAGGCGCACCGCGATCTGCGCCGCGATCTCGCCGCCCGCGTGGCCACCCATCCCGTCGGCGACGACGAGCAAGAGCGCGTCGCGGCTGAAGGTGTAGGCGATGCGGTCCTGATTGACCTTGCGCTGGCCCTTGCGCGACTCCTGGAAGATCGTGAAACGCATATTCCGCCAATATTAATGCAGGCGGGTCCCGTTCAGGCAGCCTCCTTGGCCCATCCGCGCCACGCGCACTCCGGCGCGTCGGCTGCTTACGCTCGCGCGGGGACGCGCGTTCCGCGCCTCCCTCGGCTTCGCGGCGGAGCTCATCGGGCCATCTCGGTTCATGGTGCCTCGGCGTGTCGCCCCGCCTCAGTCGCTCGGCGACGCGGCCTTCGGCCCTTGCTCACTTCGTTCGCCGCCTCGCTCACTCGCCTCGGCCCCCGCGCTCACTAGCTAGGCGCCGATCTCGGAGAAGAGCATCTTCTTGAGGCTGCCCAAGAAAGACACCTTGCGCCTGGTCTGCGGGATGTCGCGAATCGCTTTTTGCAACGCGAACACGCTCTGCGGCCGCTCGAGCGGATCGAGGCGCAGGCACCAGTCGATCACCTCGAGGATGTTGTCGGAGTATTGCCCCGCCCAGATCTTCTTGGCCGAGACGAGGTGATCCTCGGACAGCCGGGCGTCGGCGGCTTGCGGAGCGAACGCGGCGAGGCACGCGAACATCGAAGCGCCCACGCCGTACACGTCGGTCCACGGCCCGAGGCGATCGGGCTCGCGGTACTGCTCGGGCGCCGCGAACCCGGGCGTGTACATGGGCGCGAGCTTGGGCCGGGCGCTGGTGAGCGTCTGCCGCGCGGCGCCGAAGTCGAGCAGCACCGGGGTGCCGTCGGTGCGCAAATAGATGTTCGCGGGCTTGATGTCGAGGTGCAAGAGCTTGTGGGTGTGCACCTCGCGCAGTCCGTTCAAAAGGTGCATGAATACGTGGCGGACGAGGCGCTCGGACATCTGGTCCTGCCGCATCTGGATTTGCTGCTGAAGCGTGCGGCCGCGCTCGTAGCGCATGACCATGTACACCGTCTCGTTGGCGCGGAAGAAGTTGAGCACGCGCACGACGTTCGGGTGATTGATCTTGGCGAGCGCCCGCCCTTCCTCGAAAAAGCACTTCATTCCGTAGCGGAACGAGGTCAGGTTCTCCGCCGAGCTCGCGCGCACGATGTCCCCTTCCGTGCGCAGCACGAGCGAGGACGGTAGGTATTCCTTGATCGCGACCGGCCCTCCCTCCTCGTCGAACGCCCGATACACGATCGAGAAGCCGCCGCGGCTGATCTGCCGGTCGATCCGGTAGTTCAGGAGCTGGTAGCCGCCGGCAAGGGCCTGATTGGTGACGGGCATGGGGGGATAAGCAGCGCTCGGCGTTCCTTACCGCCGGTTTTCGCGGGAGTATCCGCAAATCGCATGCCAGCAGAGCGACTGCGGCTTGCGTGGTCGAAGGATAACGCATACATTCTCGGCAACCCGGCGGACAATGTAAAGGAAGGGTGGCCGGGCCCCGGCCCGCGCTCCGGATTCACCTGCCAACACCTTGTAAACGAGCCGGAAAGTCGCCCGCATGGGCGGCGTTCGGCGTCTTTTTCGGAACAATTCCATGATCCTCAGCATGACCGGCTTTGCGGCGGCGGCCGCGGAACTGCCGGGCATTTCGCTGTCGGTCGAGCTTCGCTCGGTCAATCATCGGTACTTGGACGTTTCGCTGCGTGTCCCGGACGAGTTGCGCGGCATCGAGGCGTCGGTACGGGAAACCCTTTCCGGGGTGCTCCGGCGCGGCAAGGTCGAGTGCCGGATCGCCATCAACCGGACCCAGCAGGCGGCCAACGGGCTGGCGGTCGACGCGGCGCGAATCGAGCAACTCGCTGCCGCTGCGGCACAAGTGACGCGGACCGTGCCCGGCGCGGTGCCACTGTCCGTCAATGAGATCCTGCGCTGGCCGGGCGTGCTGGCCGAGCCGACGGTTCCGCCGGCCGAACTCGGTGAGCGGGCGCAGGCCCTCGTCGACCAGGCGCTGGCGGAGCTGTCCGCGACCCGCGCCCGCGAAGGCGCCAGGACCGCCGCCGTGCTGGAGGCGTGCTGCGCCGGCATCGAGTCCCAGGTCGCGCGCGTGGCGCCCCGGGTGCCGGCCATCCATGCGGCCTACAACGAACGGCTCGCCCAGCGCCTGCGCGAAGCGGGACTCGACCCCAACGAGGATCGCCTGAAGCAGGAGCTCGCGCTGTTCGCCACCCGGGTGGACGTGGCCGAGGAACTCGCGCGACTGACCGCGCACGTGGCCGAAGTCCGGCGGGTCCTGCGCGCAGGCGGCAGCGCCGGCAAGCGGCTCGACTTCCTCGCGCAGGAACTGCATCGCGAGTCCAACACGCTCGGGTCGAAATCCGTGGACGGCGAAGTTTCGCAGGCCGCGCTGGAGCTCAAGGTGTTGGTGGAGCAGATGCGGGAACAGGTGCAGAACATCGAATGACAAGTGCGGACTAGGGGCTGGCGATTAGGGGCTGGCAGTCTTGTGTCATCCCGAGCAACGCGAGGGATCTGCTGTTCAAAGACATCAAGCAATTGCGAGAAGCAGGATTCCTCGCTGCGCTCGGAATGACACAATTTCAGCGAACTGTCTGGCTAGGGAGCGTCGCGAACGAACTCCGGTCGCCTGCGCTCTATCGCGCGCCCGCATGCCACCGTTGCTCCCTAGTCCCTAGCCCCTAGTCCCGAGCCCCGCCTTTCCAATGCCTACCGTAATCGCCACCCCCTCCCCACCGGCATCCGGCTGCCTGTTCGTGCTCGCGGCCCCCTCCGGCGGCGGCAAGACGAGCCTCGTGAAGGCGTTGCTCGAGCGCGAGCCGGGCATGCGCCTGTCTGTCTCGTATACGACGCGCACGCCGCGTCCCGGCGAGCAACACGGCATCGACTACCACTTCGTCGACGAAGCGAAGTTCATGGCGCTCAAGGACGCGGGGGAATTTCTCGAGCACGCGCAGGTCCACGACAACTGGTACGCGACGTCTTCGACCTGGCTCGCGCGCGAGGTGCAGGCGGGCCACGACGTGCTGCTGGAAATCGATTGGCAGGGTGCACGCCAGGTGCGCGAGTTGATTGCCGGCGCCGTGCTGATCTTCATCCTGCCCCCGTCGCTGGCATCGCTCGCGGAGCGACTGCACAAGCGCGGGCAGGACTCGCCGGAGGTCATCGCACGGCGCATGGAGGTCGCGCGAGAGGAGATGCGGCATTGCGGCGAGTTCGATTATGTTATTATGAATCAGGACTTTGCGAGGGCTGTCGACGATCTGTCCGTGATCGTCCGCGCGGCGCGCCTGGCCGCATCGCGGCAGCTTCAGCGCCACGCCGCCCTGATCGCGAAACTCATGCACCCGTAAGAGGACTCCCCATGGCCCGCATCACCATCGAAGACTGCCTTGCCCGCATCCCCAACCGCTTCGAGCTGACGCTCGCCGCGACCAACCGCGCCCGCCAGATCACCGCCGGATCGGCGCCGATGGTCGACGCCGACCGCGACAAGCCGACCGTCATCGCACTGCGCGAGATGGCCGCCGGCAAGATCGGCATCGAGATGCTGACCAAGACCGGGCCGACGCTGCCAACGACCGCATAGGACAGAATCGGCGCGTCGCGACGGCGCTCGAGGATGGCGATCAGCCCGCACAGCGCTCGTTGTTTCGTGCCGTTGGCGGCGACCGCCGCCGGGCCGCCCCAAGGCGGCCGCGTAACTTTCGTACCCGATGAAAAAGGCGCGACGCAGGCGTCGCGCGTCACCGCTGCGGCGCCGGACGCCTTTTTCATCGGATGAGCGAAATCGCCGAGTTCACCAAGCACCTGGGGCACTACCTGCCCCAGCAGGACGTGGCGCTCGTGAAGAGCGCTTTCGAGTTCTCCGAGTCCGCGCACCGCGGGCAGTTCCGCAAGTCGGGCGAGCCCTACATCACGCACCCGCTGGCGGTGGCGTCGATCCTGTCGCAATGGCGGCTCGACGCACAGGGTCTCGCCGCCGCGCTCCTCCACGACGTGATGGAGGACACCTCGGTCACCAAGAACGAGCTCGAGAAGAGCTTCGGCAAGCCGGTCGCCGACATGGTCGACGGCGTGTCCAAGCTCGACCAGATCGAGTTCACGTCCAAGGAAGAGGTGCAGGCGGAGAGCTTCCGCAAGATGCTGCTCGCGATGGCGCGCGACGTGCGCGTGATCCTGATCAAGCTCGCCGATCGCCTGCACAACATGCGCACGCTCGACGTCATGGCGCCGGTGCACCGCAAGCGCATCGCCAAGGAGACGCTCGACATCTACGCGCCGATCGCCAACCGGCTGGGCCTCAACTCGCTGTACCTCGAGCTGCAGGACCTGTCGTTCAAGCACCTCTACCCGCTGCGCTACCGGATCCTCGCCGCCGCGATCAAGGCCGCGCGCGGCAACCGGCGCGAGGTCATGAACCGGCTGCTCGACGTCATTCGCGAGGGGCTCGCGCGCGAGAACGTGCTCGCGGTCGTGAGCGGCCGCGAAAAGACGATCTATTCGGTTTACAAGAAAATGCGCGAGAAGCGCTACACGTTCGCGCAGGTGTTCGACATCTACGGCGTGCGCGTCCTCGTCGCCGACAAGACGAACTGCTACGCGGCGCTGGGCGTGCTGCACGAGCTGTACAAGCCGATCCCGGGCAAGTTCAAGGACTACGTCGCGATCCCCAAGGCCAACGGCTACCAGTCACTGCACACCACGCTGTTCGGGCCGTTCGGCACGCCGCTGGAAGCGCAGATACGCACCCACGACATGCACCGCGTCGCCGAGGCCGGCGTGGCGGCGCACTGGCTGTACAAGGCAGGCGGCGAGCTCGACCTCGCGGAAGCGCAGCGCGAGACGTCCCGCTGGCTGCAGAGCCTGCTCGAGATCCAGTCCGAGTCGGGCGACTCGAAGGAGTTCCTCGAGCACATCAAGGGCGACCTCTTTCCCGACGAAATCTACGTGTTCACGCCCAAGGGCAAGATCATGGCGCTGCCGCGCGGGGCGACCGCGGTGGACTTCGCGTACGGCGTGCACACCGACATCGGCCACCATTGCGTGGCCGCGCGCATCAACTACGAACTCCTGCCGCTGCGCACCGAGCTCAAGAACGGCGACCACGTCGAGATCCTCACCTCGCCCACCGCGCGCCCGAATCCGTCGTGGCTGTCGTTCGTCGCCACCGGCAAGGCGCGCTCGCGCATCCGCCATTTTCTGAAGGGCCTGCAGCAAAAGGAGTCGGCCGCGCTCGGCGAGCGGCTCCTGAACCAGGCGCTAGCCACCCTGAAGGTCGAGCCGGACGCGATCTCGTGGGACCGCTGGGAGGCGCTCGCCAAGGAGTACGGCGCGAAGACCCAGCTCGACATCCTCGCCGACATCGGCCTCGGCAAGCGGCTGTCGTTCGTGGTGGCGCAGGCGCTGACGCGAATTCCCGGCAAGGCCGAGGACGCGCCCTCGCCGTCGCTCGCCAAGCTGTCCTCGCTCACCCTGCGCGGTGTCGAGGGCGTGGCGATCCAGTACGCGAAGTGCTGCCGGCCGATTCCCGGCGACGCCGTGGTGGGACAGTTCCGTCGCGGACAGGGACTGCTCGTCCACACCCGCGACTGCGTCACGCTCAAGAAGCAGCACGTCGACGCGTCCGAGCTGGTCGACGTCGAATGGGCGCCCGACGTTGCAGGCGTGTTCGAGACCGGCATCCGCCTGCTCGTGGCCGACCGCCGCGGCCTCCTGGCCGACCTGGCGCTGGCGATCGCGGACGCCGACGCCAACATCGACACGGTGTCGATGGAGCGGCCCGACGGCGGCGAGGTCCTCGCCATGTTCTTCGGAGTGCAGGTGCGCGACCGCCGGCACTTAGCGCAGGTGCTGCGCTCGCTGCGGCACATACCCGACGTCAAACGCGCCCAAAGAACGAGAACCTAATCACCGGATGTGGCCGTACGCCAGGCCTCCGCCACCACTTGAGCCACCTGCTCGACAGTGATGTTCCGCATGCACTGATGACGCGGATCGTCGTACCTCGTTTGGCCGGGCGGATTGATGCAGAGTCCACGAGGGTGCTGCGAGAGCGAGGGGTCTTCCCGGAAGCAAGGCTGGCACGCGAGCGTCTGCGGCGAAACCAGGTTCGCGTTGCGTCCATAGCCCGCCGCACTCGCCTGTGTCGATCCCCAAAGGATGATCCCGCGCACTCTGCGCGCGGCCCCGCTGGGCCTGCCCTGGTGCAACGGCTGCCACGTGTAGTTGGTCAGATGATTGGCGAACGAGTCGACCCCGAGGTGCAGGGTCGCGTGCGCGAACAGCCGGATCGCGGTCGCAAGCGGAGTGCCCATGAACTCGTGGCACGCACCCCGAACTTTGGGATCGGTGTGGACGCCAATCTGGTACACGCGCATCTGCGGCGTGCGTGAAAGGACCTCCGCCCAGCGATCGATGGGCCACTCCCTGTACACGCTCCAGCCGGTATCGACTTCGACAGTCGCGTACGGGCCGGCTGGCAGGGTTTCCAGCCGCGCGGGTTGCGGCAGCTCGAGCGAGGGCAGGATCGTGCCGCCCGTGATCCGGTCGGACGGCAATTCGATCGCCATTTCATCGGCGAAGTACTCGAGCAGATGCTTGCGCATCGGGCGGTCCGGGTACCCCTCGGCCAGCGGGTAGCCGATCAGGTTGATGCGCAGGTCGTGGCGTGCCGCATCGGCATGGAAGAGCGCCGAATCGATGACTTCGTCGACGCCCACCGCCCGAAACAATTCGGCCATGGCGTTCGCAATGGTCGGGTGGCAATAGTACGAAAGCCTCGCCCCCGGATGCTTGTTGCGCAGCAGAGGCAGGAGGTTGAGCGTCATCAGGATGTCGCCAATCGCTCCCGGGCGGTGCAATGCGATGCTCCGAGCGGGGAAAGCCGGCTTGGGCAACGCAGCGGATCGCGATCCCTGCGCACGAGTTGCATCCGCCGGCCCTTGCAAGCGCCGGATGCGATCCTCCCACTCCACGTCGGACAAGCCGATGGTCGCGCGCGCGGCCTCGGCCCACTTCAGCGCATTGGCGATGTCGCCCATGTGCTCGTAGCACCACGAGATAATCCGCAGCGGCTGGTCGGCGTACTTGTTGAGCTCGCGCCACAACTCCGTCGCAGGCGGCGCGTGGCCGCGAGCCAGGAAGGCGGCGCCGATCGACTGCTCGTACTTGCGCTCGTCGTAGTAGATATACGAGAGCTCCATCCAGAACTCCGACCAGTCCGGCGCCGCGCCGATCGCCGCGAACAGCGTGCTCTTCGCCTCGCTGATCCGTCCGGCGGCGCGCTCCATGCGCGCCTTGTACAGATGCGCGAAGAGCCACTCGTCACGATAGCCCGGTCCGAACGCGATCCGCTGGGCGTAGCAGTCGATCGCCTCGACGAATCTTCCGGCATCCTTGTACGTGTTCGCGAGGTAGAAGGCGATCCGCGGTGTCGGGCTCGCGTCGCTGGCTCGCTTCAGGATCCGGAGATTTCGCGCGTTCGAGCTCTCTCCCGCTCCCGGCTCCGCGTGATGAAGAATGACCGAGTCGGTCAAGCTCATGCAAG
>JADLEZ010000397.1 GCA_020845855.1 Burkholderiales bacterium | reverse complement strand
CGCACCAGCGCCACACCGCCGGGCACGAGGCTTGGCTCGGGCAGCGCCGCGTGCGCGCACGCGATCCCGAGGCATGCGGCGCCGAGGGCGATCAGCCGGCGCAATCCGCCTCCATTTCCCGCCGAATCTTCACCGCGTCGTCGTTGGCATCGAACGCAACGTCGTCCCACCGCAGCGGCTGCGCCGCGTTCACCGCGCGCTTGAGCCTGACCCCGTGCGCGAGCCCCAGCGGCAATCCGCCCAGCGCGCGCGAAGCCGCCGCCGGCATGAGCTTGCCGTACACCGTGTAGCCGCCTTCGCCGTCGAGCGTCTCGCCCGCGGCGAGGTCGCCCTTGGCGGTCGCCACCACGTCGGCGTGCCAGGCGATCGCCTGGCCGGTCGGCTCGCGCCGCAGGCCGGCCGATGCCACACTGATCCCGAGCTCGAGCCCGATCGCGTGCGACGGCTTGTACATCGCGGCATAGCGGCCCGACGGATCGGTCGCGAAGCCGTACTCGCGAAAGCAGCGGCGCACGTAGTCTTCGCTGCGCGCATCGCCCGCGCGAAACGTAACGTACACGCCCCAGCGCAGGTCGCGGAAAACCGGCCGCCCGTCGCGCTCGACGCTCGACACGACCTCGACCCGCCCGGCTTCATCGAGCTGGCCGCCTTCGTCGCGCGGGCGCAACACGCGCGGCAGGTCGTCCACGCCGCACGGCGGAAACGCGAGGCCCGAGGGTGCCGGCGCGAGGCCGGTGGCGTTGGCGACCGCCGCCATCTCGATCGCGCTCTTGGTGCCGTCGAGAAAGGAGTTGAACATCTTCGCGTTGAAGTCGCCGGCGGCGACCATCTCCGGCGTGAAGCCGTAGTGCGGCCACACGGTATCCGGCGTGGACGCGTGGTACGCGGGCAGGTACTTGGTGCCCTTGCCGGCCGCGACGACTTCGAACCCGGCCGTGCGGCACCAGTCGACCATCTCGCAGATCAGCGCGGGCTGATCGCCGTACGCGAGCGAGTACACGATGCCCGCCGCCCGCGCGCGCTGCGCAAGCAGCGGACCGGCGAGCGCATCGGCCTCGACGTTGACCATCACGATGTGCTTGCCCTGCGCGCAGCACGCGAGCGCGTGCCGGATGCCGGCCGCCGGATGGCCGGTGGCGTCGATCACGATCTCGACCTCGCCCGCCGCGATGCAGGCGGGCGCGTCGTCGGTAACCAGCGTCGTGCCGTGTTGCGCGGCATCCGCAAGCGAGCGCGCCGCGAACTGCTCGCCCGGCCAGCCGACGCGCGCCAGCGACGCCCGTGCGCGGGCCGGGTCGAGGTCCGCCACCGCGACGATGTGGACGCCCGGCGTGTGCCGCGCCTGCGCGAGATACATCGCGCCGAACTTGCCGGCGCCGATGAGCGCCACGCGCAGGGGCCGCTGCGCGGCGGCGCGCGCGAGGAGGAGGCGGTGCAGGTTCACCGCGCCATTATGACTACTTGGGCAGCGCGGTGCGGGTACCGGTCACCTTGGTGTCGTAGGTGGACAGGCGCAGCCAGCCCTCGAAGTTGTCGCCGTTGATCTTGCCGCGGATCGAGCGCGCCTGGCCGTCCGGATCGACGAACGAGAAGGCGAGCTGGTCGCCGGTGAGCGTGGGCGCGAGCAGCGGCTGCGACTTGTTGCCGACGGTCAGGTAGCCGCCGACGCGCTGGAACACCTGCGACAGGTCGGCGGTGCCGAGCCACTCGCCCTTCTCCTCCTTGAACGTCCACCGGCCGGCGGCCTGCGCGGGCACGATCCACAGGTAGGCGTCGCGGTAGCCCTCGGTGTACGTCTCGTCGGCTTCCCAGTCGCGCATGTTGAACTGATGCGAAACCACACGCGTGCCCGGCTTCATCTTGAGGATGGTCGGCCGCAGCTTGTAGTTGAGGTCGGGCAGCAGGTACAGCGTGACGACCGTGGCCTCCGAGAAGTCGCTCTCGAAGATGTCGCCGGTGATGATCTTGACGCGGTCGTCGACGCCCGCGCGCTTCGCGTTGCGCCGCGCGAGCTCGGCCATCTCCGGGTTGTACTCGATGCCGATCGCGCGCGCCTTGAAGTCCCGTGCGGCCGCGATCGGGATCTTGCCGTCGCCGGCGCCGAGGTCGTACACGACGTCCTTCTCGGTGACCTTGGCCGAGCGCAGCATCTTCTGCACGAGCTCGTCGGGTGTCGGCACCCACACCACGTTCTTGCCCGCCTGGCCCGAATGCGGGCGGTAGAACTCGTCGCCGTACTCGGGGGTTGCGGGTGGCGGTGTCTGGGCGATCGCCGCGGCGGCGGCGGTCCAGGCGAAAAGGAGGATGAATCGGTTCACGGACGTGATCATGGGAAGCGTCTCCGAAGTCGTTTTGGGCAAGGTGAGATGGTGCGAGGACGCATCGATAGTGTAAGGCGAGAACGGCTCACGCCGGAAGCGTCCCGGGCGCCGTCGACGCCGCCCCTACTCGATCGCCAGCGCAAGCCCGATAGGGACGAACACCACCGACAGCAGGTTGCCGATCAGCACGATCGACGCGACCTTGGCCGGCTCCTGCCGGAACTGTTCGGCGACCATGAAGTTGAGCACCGCCGGCGGCAGTGCGCCGAACAGGATCAAAAGACCCCGCTGCATCGGCGACAGTCCGAGCAGCGGCGCCAGCGCCAGCGCCATCGCGATGCCGGCGACGGGGCACAGGACGCCGCCGACCACGCCGATGTGCCAGTCGTCCCAGCGGACCTCGAAGAGCCGCACGCCGAGCGCCAGCAGCATCACGGGAATCAGTGCATCGCCGACCAGCTTGATGCCGGTGTACGCCCATTCCGGCATCGGCGGCTGCGCGAGCGCGAACGCGAAGCCGAGCACGGTGGCCCACACCATCGGGTTGCGCAGGACCGCGTCGAGCCTGGCGCGTTGATCGAGGATCCGCACGCCCACCGTGAACTGCAGGAGGTTGGAGATGGTGAACAGCGCGACCATCGCCGAGAAGCCGGTCTGCCCGAACGCGAGGATCGCGAGCGGCAGCCCCATGTTGCCGCAGTTGTTGAACATCGCGGTCGGCCCGAGCGTGCGGAAGTCGACGCGCAACGCGCGCGCGACCGGCCACGCGGCGAGCCCCGATCCCAGCACGACCCCGATGCTGCCCAGCATCAGCACCGCGTTCGCCGCGAGGTCGAACTCCTTGCTCGCAAGCGCCGAGAAGATGAGCGCCGGTCCGAGGATGTTCATGGACAAGTGGTTGATCTGCGCCATGTCCGGCCGGACGCGCCGCGCGTACAGGTAGCCGACGGCGATCACCACGAAGACCGGCAGGATGATGCCGAGTATCCGTTCAATCACTTTTAGTCTCCCGCCTCCCCCTCACCCGCCCTGTCGGGCACCCTCTCCCCGCACGCGGGGAGAGGGCTGGGGTGAGGGGGCAAGACAGGCTTCGCTCAGAGGATGTACTTCGCGAGGTTGTCGTCGCCGGCGATGCCGGCGAGGGTGGCGTCGACGAACGCGGCGTCGACCTGGACGTGCTCGCCGGTGCGCCGCGCGGCGTGGAACGACACGTCGTCGAGCAGGCGCTCCATCACCGTGTACAGGCGGCGAGCGCCGATGTTTTCCTGCTTTTCGTTGACCGCGAACGCGATCTCCGCCAGGCGCCGGACGCCGCCGGGCAGGAAGTCGAGGTGCACCTGCTCGGTTTCCAGCAGGGCCGCGTACTGGCGGGTGAGGCAGGCGTCGGTGGCAGTCAGGATCTTCTCGAAGTCCGCCACCGACAGCGAGCTCAATTCGACGCGGATGGGGAAGCGTCCCTGCAGCTCGGGGATGAGGTCGGACGGCTTGGACAGGTGGAACGCACCCGACGCGATGAACAGGATGTGGTCGGTCTTCACCATGCCGTACTTGGTGGCTACCGTGGTGCCTTCGACGATCGGCAGAAGGTCGCGCTGCACGCCCTGCCGCGAAACGTCGGCGCCGTGCACGTCGGTGCGCGACGCGATCTTGTCCATCTCGTCCAAGAACACGATCCCGTTCTGCTCGGCGGCGGCAAGCGCCTTGGCTTTCACCTCGTCGTCGTTCAGCAGGCGCGCGGCCTCCTCTTCGGTGAGCTGCTTCATCGCCTCGGCGACGGTCACCTTGCGCAGCTTGCGCTTTCCCGCGCCCATCTGCTGGAACATGCCCTGGATCTGGCTCGTGAGCTCCTCCATCCCGGGTGGGGCCATGATCTCCATCGACGGCGGCAGCACCGACACCTCGATCTCCACCTCGCGGTCGTCGAGCGCGCCCTCGCGCAGCATCTTGCGGAATTTCTGGCGGGTCGCCGAGTCGGTAGGCTTCAAATCCGAGAAATTGACTTCCCGAGCGGGCGGCAGCAGCACGTCGAGCAGGCGCTCCTCGGCGTTGTCGGCCGCGCGGTCGCGCACCTTGCGCGTCTCCGCCTCGCGGGTGTTCTTGACGGCGACCTCGACCAAGTCGCGCACGATCGTGTCGACGTCGCGCCCGACGTAGCCGACCTCGGTGAACTTGGTTGCCTCGACCTTCACGAACGGCGCGTCGGCCAGACGCGCGAGCCGGCGCGCGATCTCGGTCTTGCCCACCCCGGTGGGCCCGATCATCAGGATGTTCTTGGGCGTGATCTCGTGGCGCAGCGGCTCCGCCACCTGCTGGCGCCGCCAGCGGTTGCGCAGCGCGATCGCCACCGCGCGCTTGGCCGCCTCCTGGCCGACGATGTGCTTGTCGAGCTCGGAGACGATCTCTTCCGGCGTCATGTGGGACGACATGATCATGGCGGTCAAAATGAAAACGGCCGCCTGATTGCAGGCGGCCGTCGCATTCTACCGCGTTGCCGAATACGTCGGTCGCGCCGGGCCGCCCCAAGCGACCGACTGCGCCCCCTCCGGGGGCAGCGAGCGAAGCGAGCGTGGGGGTCCTTTCTACTCGGGAACGGTCACCGTGTTGCCCGAGAAGGTGATCTGGTTGGCGGCAGGCGGCGCGCTCGCGATCGGCGGCACGTTGGCGAGCGTGATCGGCGGCGCCTGCCCCGGCGTCCCGCCGCGCGGAGTCGTGCGCACGAGCTGCGACGGCGGCAGCGGCGCGCTTGCCGTCAGATGGTTGTACATCGCGTCCATCGCCTTGCCGAAGTAGTAGTGCAGGGGGATGTACGCCGAGTCGTAGCCCGGGAACGCCGGGCTGTCGATGAAGGCGTCGAAGTGCTGCGCGTTGGTGACCTCGATGTAGGTGAGCTTGCTCTGCGCGCCCTCGACCTGCTTGTTGAGTCCATAGTAGGGCCGGGCGTTGAAGTTCACCGGGATCTGCGTGTCCGCGCGGCCATTGATGATGATCGTCGGCTTGCCGCGCAGGTTGCCCGAGCGCAGCGTCTCGCGCACGCCCGCCTGCACGCCCTGGGCGACGGGGTCGGTGCCGGTCCACAGGTTCCGATAGCACACGCCCGCGTCGATGTTGTAGTCCTGCTTGCCGGTGGACGGCGATACCGAGATCGCGGTGTTGATCGGGCCGCCGACGCTGTCGTTGTTGATGAGCTGCAGGCCCGACGTCGGCGGAACGCCGTTGCTGGTGCCGAACGCCTGTGCGAGCGCGGCCGCCGCGAGCGGCGCGGGCCTGCCCGTGGCGTCGGTCGCGGCGATCGACACCCCGCACAGGTTGTCCTTCACGCTGTAGCGGCCGTAGGCGGGCGCGAAGCTGACCACCACGGGGATGTAGGTGCTGACGAAGTGCGACGCGAACAGCGGAATCGACTCGGTCTGGTAGCCTGCCGCGAGCAGCGTGTCGAGCGCCTCGTCGGCCTGCGCCTGCGCGGTGGATGCCGACAGCAGTCCCTTCGCCTTCAGGGCCGCGCAGCGGTTCACGGCAAACGCCGGGACCGGCAGCACGGCCGCGATGCCGTACGAATTGGCGGCGCGCGGCGACTGCGATGCGCAGCCCATGTACAGATTGCCGAGCGTGTAGTAGTCGAACAGCGGGCGTGCGACCGGCTGCGCGGTGGCGCCGCGCACGACGGTGAGACCCGCCGGCGGCGTGAGCTCGAGCGTGGGCTCGCCCACCGCCACGCCGTCGATCAGGCCATCCGCATCCTGCTCGGCGGCGGCGATCGAGGCGCCGCCGCCGTTGGACACGGACGAGGCGATCACGACCGTGTTCTGCGGCTTGAAGTCGACCTTCGCCGTGCCGTCGCCGTTGCGCGCCGCGCGCTCCTCGTTCAGCACGTAGAAGGCGAACCGGACGGCATCCAGCGTGTTCCTGCCCCAGTCCCGTTCCGGATTGCGCTGCGAGTGCGCATGCTTGGCGGCGACCCGATTCGGCCACGCCGCGTTGAACGCCGCGAGCTCGCCGGCGCCGAGCGCTGCCGTGAAGTTGGAGTTTGTTCCCGCGGCCGCCGCTGCGCTGCGCGTGCCGTTCTGCAGGTTGACCGTGTCGGTGGCGAGATCGTGAAAGCCGGTGCCGGTGCCCTTGTCGGTGTAGGCGACGACACAGCCGCGCTTCAACCCCCACTCTCCCGCGGTGCCGATAGCGCCGTACACGCCGCGCGAGCCGGACGACGCGCCGGTGACGATGCAGGGCTTGGCCGCATCGAACGACGCGGGGATCTGCACCATCATCGTCACGTTGAGCTTGCCCGTGCCGTCGTCGGCGTAGGCGAGATACTCGGTGCCGGCGACCTTGCCTTCACTTGTCGTGGGGTTGCCGTTGACATCGACGTTGGGGCCGAACAGCGTGCCGTAGCCGCCGTTCGCCGCGACCGGGACGATCGCGCGATAGTTGTTGTAGATCGCGAGCCGGCGCAGCTCGGCTGCCGTGGGCGCGGTCGGATTGGCGATCGGCGGCGCGGCGCCGGCGAGGCCGGTCTTGCCGAGGCCCGCGGTCAAAAGGTCGTCGGTGTTGCCGTCGTACGTGGACTTGGTGATGGTCCCGACGAAGACGGGCTTGATGTTCTGCTCGGACGTGTCGCCGTCGTCGTCATTCCAGCAGCCGGCGACGAGGAGGGCGGCGATGACCGACACGGCTGCGACGGCCTGACGTTGGTACGGCATGGATACTCTCCGAATGATCACGGCGTTCGTTCGCCCGGGGTGCGGATTCTAACCCGTGCGCCGCGCGCGCCGTGCGCTAACGCGATATTGTTCCTGCACAGACTTGGTGCATGCCGGGTTTGCGCGAAATGCGACAATAGCGCGCATGAAGGCAACGGCGCTCTGCATCGGCCTCGCGGCGACCCTCGCCGGCGCGGGCTGCGGGTCCTCTTCGTCGTCCCGGCAGGGGCTCGACTCGTTGATCCCGGAGGTGCCCGGGGTCACCGCGCGGCTGCGCAGCCCGAGCTCGGCCGCTACCGGCGTCGTTCACGTCTTCGACTACAAGGGCGGCGTCCAGGTGCAGCTCACGATCGCCAACCTGATGCCGGGTGCTTACCGGATCGCCTTTCACGAGACCGCGAACTGCCGCTCGCCTAATCTTTTTTCCGCAGGCAAGGCGTGGGCGCCGCCGTCCTTCACCGGCAATCCCGGCGAGCTCATGCCCGCGTTCACCACCAGCCCGGACGGCGGCACGAGCGACTATGTCGCGTTCGTGAAGGGGGTGAGCGTGGACGGCCCGGTCTCGCTCCGCGGCAAATCGGTGGTGATCCACTGGGGCGACATCGTGGGCGAGGCCTTCCCCGGCCAGCCGAGCAACCGCATTGCCTGCGGCGTGTTCGAGGCCAGCAAGCCGCTTCTGTAAGGGACACACGATGGGCTTTCTCGCCGACCGCAGGATCCTCGTGACCGGGTTGCTGTCGAACCGGTCGATCGCCTACGGCGTGGCGCGGGCGTGCCGGCGCGAGGGCGCCACACTCGCGTTCACCTACGTCAACGACGAGCTGAAGGACCGCGTGGCGAAGCTCGCGTCCGACTTCGGCGCGCCGCCCGTGCTGAAGTGCGACGTAACCAAGGACGAGGACATCGAAGGGCTGTTCGCGGCACTCGGCTCCGAGTGGGGCGGCCTCGACGGCCTGCTGCATTCGATCGCGTTCGCGCCGCGCGAGGCACTGGCGGGTGATTTTCTGGACGTCATGTCGCGCGCCGCGTTCGCCACGGCGCACGACGTCTCGAGCTACAGCTTCGCCGCGCTCGCGAAAGGCGCGCGGCCGCTGATGCAGGGCCGTGGCGGCGCGCTGGTGACGCTCACCTACTTAGGCGCCGTGCGCGCGCTCCCCAACTACAACGTGATGGGGCTCGCCAAGGCGAGCCTCGAGGCGAACGTGCGCTACATGGCTGCGTGCCTCGGCCCCGAACAGATCCGCGTCAACGGCATTTCGGCGGGGCCGATCAAGACGCTGGCCGCCGCCGGCATCGGGGGGTTCTCGAAGATCCTCAACTTCGTCGAGAAGGGGGCGCCCCTGCGGCGCAACGTCACCATCGACGAGGTCGGCAACGTGGCCGCGTTCCTGCTCTCGCCGCTCGCGAGTGGGGTCACCGGCGAGATCACCTACGTCGACTGCGGCTTCTCGAACGTGGCCGCGGGCATGGGTGAGGAGTAGGTACCGCATGCCGATGCGCGACAGATCCCACTGTGTCATCCCGAGGAGCGAATGCGACGAGGGATCTGCTTACACGCAACTTGCTCGTTCGAGGCGGATCCCTCGCTCCGCTCGGGATGACACAGGATTGGGGATACGGTCGCGAAATTCAACAAACTGTCAGTCCGCTACGATGCCGCCGGCGGGCTGAAGCCCGCGCTACGACGGCCTGAGCGCGTGCAAGAACCGGTCTGCAACGAAGGCTGTCGGCCCGGTGCGCGCGCTACCGATGGTCGGCGCGAGCAGCGAGGCCCGAAGGGCGGCGAGCAACTGCGAGTCGCCGCCGCGAGGCGACGCGAAAACGCTGCACCTCAGCGTGTCAGTCCAAGGAGCCGAGGCCGCGAAGCGGCTGTGAGCGGCGCGCTTCGTGCCGTTTCCGCGCGCGCGGCGACGAGCCGCCTCTAGCCGCGCGCGGAATCCTAACCGGACCCAAATTGCGCCGCGGGCCGAAGGCTGCGGGTGCCGCAATTTGGGTCCGTCGTCTATTCGAAGCCAGCCGATAAGCCGGGTTCTGTTACGGCGCACGGCGCGCGTGCGCTATGACCGCCATTCCTCTGGGCGCCGCGTTGCCGCTGCGCTCTAGCCACCTACCCGCGGACTGGGCGAGCCGCCT
>JADLEZ010000396.1 GCA_020845855.1 Burkholderiales bacterium | reverse complement strand
GCTTACCTCGCCTGGCCCTTCTTCGACGACGGCCATCGCGCATTCGCGGCGCAGCTCGAGCGCTGGACCGCATCGGCGCTGCCGCCGCTCCTCGAGGATGCCGACGGCGACCTCGACGCGGTCTACGGCTGCGTGCGCGGCCTGGTGCGCGCCCTGGGCGATGCGGGATTGTTGCACGCGTGCGTGCCGGCGGCGTACGGCGGAAGCCGGGCGGAGCTCGACGTGCGCAGCCTGTGCATCGCGCGCGAGACGCTCGCGCGCGCGCACGGGCTGGCCGATTTCGCGTTCGCGATGCAGGGGCTTGGCAGCGCGCCGGTGTCGCTGTTCGGCAGCGAGGCGCAGAAGCTCGGTATCCTGCCGGGGGTGGCCGCGGGAAGCAGGATCGCCGCGTTCGCGCTGTCGGAGCCCGACGCGGGCTCGGACGTGGCGGCGCTCGCGGCCACGGCCGTGCGCGACGGCACGGGCTGGCGCCTCGACGGCACCAAGACCTGGATCAGCAACGGGGGGCTCGCGGACTATTACGTCGTCTTCGCCCGTACCTCCGGCGCCGAGTCCAAGCCGTCGCAGGGTTTGTCGGCGTTCATCGTCGATGGGGCCACGCCGGGGCTCGACGCGTCGGAGCGCATCGACGTGAGCGCGCCCCATCCGCTGGGCACGCTGCTTCTCACCGGATGCCGGGTGGCGGAGGATCGCCTGCTGGGCTCGCCCGGCGACGGCTTCCGCATCGCGATGGGCACGCTCGACGTGTTCCGCTCGACGGTCGGCGCGGCGGCGCTCGGCTTCGCGCGGCGCGCCGCGTTCGAGGCGATCGGGCGTGCGCGCAGCCGGCGGATGTTCGGGCGCACGCTCGCCGAGCTCGATCTCACCAAGGCGAAACTGGGCGAGATGGCGCTCGCGATCGACGCGTCGGCGCTGCTCGTCTACCGCGCGGCGTGGACGCGCGACGTGCAGCGCAAGCGCGTCACGAGCGAAGCGTCGATGGCGAAGCTCTTCGCCACCGAGTCGGCGCAGGCGGTGATCGACGCCGCCGTGCAGGTGTTCGGCGGACTCGGCGTCGTGCACGGCGTGACGGTCGAGCGGCTGTACCGCGAGATCCGCGCGCTGCGCATCTACGAGGGCGCGAGCGAGGTGCTGAAGCTCATCATCGGCGCCAAGGCCGTCGAGGGACACGAGGATGGCCGGCAAGCGCTGGGTGGATAGCGAGGGCCTCCATATCGACGTGCGGGGCTTGCCGCCGCCAGAGCCGCTGGTCGCGATCCTCGCGCTCGTGCGCGCGAGCGGCGACGCGGCCGCGGTGATCGTGCACCACGAGCGCGATCCGCAGTTCCTCTATCCCGAGCTCGCCGAGATCGGCTGGTGCGCGCAGCGCATCGGCGCACCCGCGGGCGAAGTGCGCCTGCGGCTCACGCGGCGGGGATGAAACATCGCGCACCCCTCACCCGCCCTGTCGGGCACCCTCTCCCCGCTCGCGGGGAGAGGGACTCGTTCCGCAGCGCCACGATGAGTCCCCCTCTCCCCGCGTGCGGGGAGAGGGCTGGGGTGAGGGGCATGCGCAGTCCAATACGATGATGCTCTCCGGCGCGCGCGGCCGCCTCCTACCGGTCTCCGTTCCGTTCCGCTTCTTCGCGGCTGCCGCGTGCTTTCACGTGCTCGCCTGGGCGGCGCTGTTCATGGGAGCGGCCGACGCCGCGCGTTTCCAGGGCGGCTTGGGCTGGCCGCTCGCCGCGCTGCACCTCGTCACTCTCGGCGTGCTCGCGATGACGGCGATGGGCGCGAGCCTGCAGCTCATGCCCGTGGCCACGCGCCAGCCCGTGTACAGCGAGCGTGGTCCGGCCGTCCTTTTCTGGCTGTACACCCCGGGGGTGGCGGCAGTTGCGCTCGGCATGGGTCTTTCCTGGACGCGACTGCTCGCGGTGGGCGCCGGCCTGGTCGCGCTGGCACTCGCGGGCTTCGGCGTGCTCCTCGGCCGTAATCTCGTCGGCGCCCGCGGCATGCCCGGCGTGGTGGCGCACGGCTGGGTCGCGATCGTGTCGCTGTTCGTCACGATCGTGACCGCGCTCTCGCTCGCTCTCGCCTACACCGGCTGGCCGCTCTTCGACCGCGGCGCCGCACTCGCGCTGCACGTCACGTTCGCCGCCTACGGCTTCATGGGGATGCTCTCGCTCGGACTGTCGTACATCCTGGTGCCGATGTTCGCGCTGGCGCACGCGCCCAAGGAACGGTGGGTGCTCGCCTCCTGCGCCCTCGCTGCCGCGGCACTCGGGCTGACGGCGACGGCGGCGCTCGGGGTCGTGCCGCGGTTCGCGCGCCTTGCCGCGCTCGCACTCGCGTTCGCGGCGGCCGGCGTCCACCTGCGCCTCATGGCACAGGCGCGCAGGCGGGGGATGCGGCGCGAATTGGGCCGCTCGTTCAAGCTCGTTCATTGGGCATGGGGTTTCCTGGTCGGGAGCCTCGCCGCCGCCCTCGCGCTCGAGTTGGACGCCCCGGTGCCCGGCCTCGCCACGATCTTCGGGATCCTGCTGATTCCCGGGTGGCTCCTGACCTTCCTGCTCGGCATGCTGCAGCGGATCGCTCCGTTCCTCGCCTCGATGCACGCGGTGGCCGGGCCCGGCCGGCCGCCGTCGCCGTCGATGCTCACCGACGATCGCCCGCTGCGGTTGCACTACACCTGCCACCTTGTCGCGCTCGCGCTGCTGCTCGCCGCCGCGCTCGCCGGCAGCGGCCTCCATGTCGCCGTCGCGGCGAGCGTCGGCACGGCGGGAGCGCTCGCGTACGCCGCGTTCCTGGCCATCCTCGGCCGCCGCGTCGCGGGTCGCCTGGGCGAGCCGGCTCGTCTTGCTTGACTCGAATCAACGCCGGCCGCGTCCGCTGGCGGTATTCTGGTACGGGAATACCAATTTGGACCTCGCCGCATGAGCTTCCACTGCCAAGTAAGCCGCGCGCTCGACGACGAGCACCGCGCCAATCTCGATCTGCTCGGCCGCGTCGAGCAGGCGTTCGCGCGTCCCGGCACCGCGGGCCTCGCCGACCCCGCGCGCATACTCGTCCGCCACGTCGAGGCCGAGATCGGCCGTCACTTCAACTTCGAGGAGCGCGAGCTCTTCCCGCGCATGAGCGAAGCCGGCGACGGTGACATGGCAGCGCTCATGATCGAGGAGCACGAGGCGATCCGGGCAGTCTGCGCGGAGCTCCTGCCGCTCGCCCGCGCCGCCGCTGCCGGCACGCTGGCCGACGCGGATTTCGGCACGCTCAAGCGCGGGGTCATGGAACTGGTCGAGCGGCAGGTGGCGCACATCCAGAAGGAAACGATGGCGCTTCTGCCGCTGCTCGACGACCTCCTCGACGACGAAACCGACCGCGAGCTCGCGTTCGCGTACGCTACGTGAATTCCACCCGCGCCCCTGCCAAGGACTTAAAGCCCATGGACAACGTTGTCGCCCCGAAGATGACCTGCCGCGCGCTTGCCGCGGCCGACCTCGACCGCGTGGTGGCGCTGGATGCGGCGCTGGAAGGGCACTCTCGCCGCGAGTACTTCGCTCGTCGCCTCCACGCCGCGCTGCGCCAGCCCAAGCAGCACGTCCAGCTCGCGGCCGCCGACAGCCGCGGCCTCGCGGGCTTCCTGCTCGCGCGAGTGCTGCACGGGGAGTTCGGGCGCGCCGCACCGGCGCTGCGTCTGGAGGCCATCGGGGTGCGCGCGGATGCGCAAGGCAGCGGCGTGGGCCGCATGCTGTTCGAAGGCCTCCTCGCCTGGGCGCGCAAGCACGAGATTGCCGAGGTGCGCACGATGGCGGCGTGGAACTGGCACTCCATGCTGCGCTGGCTCGACAGCGTGGGCTTCCAGTTGGCGCCCGCGTGCGTCGTGGACCGCGCGGTGGCGCCGGGTGCGGCAGGGCCTGCCGTCGACGACGACGACGGCGGCGCAAGGGGCGAGGTCGATTACGGCGCGCAAAGCCCGAACGATTTCCAGAAGATCGAGCGCGACCTGGCCGACGTGCGCTCGATGCGCTCGGCCGATCTTGCGGATATCGTGCGCATCGACCGCAGGCACACCGGCCGCGAGCGCGCGGCGTACGTGAGCGGCAAGCTCGAGGAAACCATGGCGGACTCCGCGATCAGCGTGTCGCTGACCGCGCGGCTCGACGGCACCATCGCGGGCTTCCTTACCGCGCGCGTCGACCTGGGTGACTTCGGGCGCATGGAGCCGATCGCGGTCATCGACACCATCGGTGTCGACCCGGGCTTCGCCCATCGCGGCGCCGGCCGCGCGCTCCTGGCGCAGCTCATGCTGAACCTCTCGGCGCTGCACGTCGAGCGCGTGGAGACCGTGGTGGCGGCGCACGACCTCGCGTTGCTTCGCTACTTCTACGCGGCCGGCTTCGCGCCGTCGTCGAAGCTCGTCTTCGTGTATCGTGTGCGCGAGGAGGCAGACGCGTGAGTGAAGTGGACGAGGCGGCGGTGCTCGAGGCCCTGCGCCAGGTCGACGATCCCGAGGCCGGCATGAACATCGTCGACTTGGGACTCGTCTATGTCGTGGACGTACAGGACGGCGCCGTGAACGTCGACCTCACCATGACGACCGCCGCGTGCCCGATGGCCGACATGATCATCGAGCAGGCGCGCGACGCGATCGTCGGCGCGGCGCCGCCGGGCACGGCGGTCGACGTGCGGCTGGTGTGGGACCCGCCGTGGACGCCCGACCGCATGAGCGGCATCGCCAAGGAGCACTTCGGCTGGACGTTCTGACGCGAGGCACGCGCCGGTGAGCGGGCTGCCGCCCGTCGCGCGCCTGCCGCTACTCGTACTCGGATTCGTGTCGCTGGCGGTCGGCATCGGCGCCGGCCTTGCGCGCCTCGGCGTGGGTATGCCCGCTGTCGTCGCGGACGCCGCGTCCATCCACGGTCCGCTCATGGTCGGAGGGTTCTTCGGCGTCGTGATCGCGCTCGAGCGGGCGGTCGCGATCGGACGGACGTGGGCATATGCCGCACCGCTTCTCGCAGGCATCGGCGGCATCGCGGCGATCGCGGCCGCGTTGCCGGCCGCGCGCCTTTTCATGCTCGCCGGCAGCGCGGTGCTGGTCGCGGCCTCGCTCGATGTCTTGCGCCGGCAGCCCATGCTCTTCACCCTGACCATCGCCGTCGGCGCCGCCTGCTGGATGGCCGGCAGTCTGCTGTGGGCGCTCGGCCTTCCGGTGTACCAAGCGGCGGCGTGGTGGCTCGCGTTCCTCGTCCTCACCATCGCCGGGGAGCGCCTCGAGCTGTCGCGTTTCATGCCGCCGTCGCCGGTCGCCACGCGGGTGTTCGCAGGCATTCTGGCGGCGCTGGTTGCCGCGCTCTTCGGTGGCGCCGCGGCGTGGGCGCATGCCCTGTACCCAGCCGGGCTGGTCGCGCTCGCGATCTGGCTCGTGAAGCAGGACATCGCGCGGCGCACCGTCCGCGGCGCCGGCCTCACCCGTTACATCGCGGTGTGCCTGCTCGCAGGCTACGCGTGGCTCGCCGCCGGGGGCGCGATCGCGCTGTTCTCGGGCGGCTTCACGCCGGGTACGCTCGCCTACGACGCGGCGGTGCACGCGGTCGCGCTCGGCTTCGTGTTCTCGATGGTCTTCGGGCACGCGCCGATCATCGTGCCGGCGGTCGTGCGCGCGGCGGTGCCCTACCACGCGACGTTCTACCTGCCGCTCGCGCTCCTGCACGCTTCCGTGGCGGTGCGCTTGGCCGGTGACGCCGCTGCGAGTCCCGGCTTGCGCAGCGCAGGTGGCGTGTTGAGTGCGGTCGCGCTCGCCGCGTTCATCGCGAGCACGCTCACCGCGGTGGTGCGGGGGAAGGCGCAGGCAAGGCTTCGCAGCGAAGGCGCGCCGCGGACCTGAACGGCCAGGGGATTGCACGCCTGTTTCATCGAGAGGACCGGCCCTTCCCGTTCCAGCCCTCCATCGCCGCGAAGTACCTTGTGCCCCGGCCAACGCCGGCTTGGGTGAGAAGGCCGTACCGAACCAGCTCCTCGAGATCACGATAGGCGGTCGCACGGGACACGCGCAACAGATTCCCGTACTTATCCGTGCTCATCCCGCCTTCAAATCCGCCTGGTCCGGCCACCGCGTCAGCCATGCTACAGCAGGGTGCGTTCGGGCCGACTTATGTCAGCCGGGTGCGCGCACCAGGGCGAGTTGCCGGACCTGGGCCACGAGCTCGCCTGCGGCGTCCCAGAGCAGGCCGTCCTCGACCAGGTGGCCGT
>JADLEZ010000395.1 GCA_020845855.1 Burkholderiales bacterium | reverse complement strand
GTGGACTGGAAGGCGACGCACCCCAACATCGCCGCCTGGCTCGCGCGCATCGCGGGCGAGCCGCGCTGGCGCCACCCCTATCGACTCCTGCCCGGTCATCCGCGCCCTGGCTCTTGACCATGCCCCGCGCCAAGTCTCGCGCTCCGACCACGCTCCAACTCGCCGTCCGCAACGGCATCGGCATCGTCACGCTCGACCGTCCGGAGCTGCACAACGCGTTCAACGAGGTCGTGATCGCCGAGCTCACCCAGGCCGCCCGGGACATGGGCGCCGACGACGCCGTACGCGCGGTCATTCTCAACGCCAACGGGACGAGCTTCTGCGCCGGCGCGGACTTGAACTGGATGAAGAAGATGGCGGGCTACAGCCGCGCGCAGAACGTGGCCGACGCAGCCGGGCTCGCGCAGATGCTGAAGGCGCTCAACGAGCTGCCCAAGCCTACGGTGGCGCGCGTGCACGGCGCCGCGTACGGCGGGGGTGTGGGGCTCGTCGCCTGTTGCGACATCGCCATCGCGGCGGCGGAAGCGACGTTCTCGCTCAGCGAAAGCAAGCTGGGCCTCATCCCAGCGACCATCTCGCCGTATGTCATCGAGGCGATCGGCGCGCGTCAGGCGCGGCGCTACTTCCTGACAGCGGAACGCTTCGAAGCCGCGGAAGCGTATCGACTCGGGCTCGTGCACGACATCGTGCCGATGGCGCAGCTCGACGACCGCGTCAACGAGACCCTCGGCCCGCTGCTCGTTGCCGGACCGGCGGCGCAGCGCGAGTGCAAGGCGCTCATCCGCGCGGTGGCGCACCGCCCCATCGACGACAAGCTGATCGCCGACACCGTGCAGCGCATCGCCAGCGTGCGCGCGTCGCCGGAAGGCAAGGAGGGCGTGGCCGCTTTCCTCGGCAAGCGGCCGGCAAACTGGGTACCCGAGGCACTGCGAAGAAAATGAGCAACGCCCTGGCCTCGTTCGACACCGTGCAGCTCGTGGCGCTCGCGGCGGCGATCGGCTGGGCGAGTGGCCTGCGCCTGTACGCGGTGCTGTTCATCGTCGGCGGGCTCGGGTACCTCCACTGGGTCGAGCTGCCGGCGGGCCTGGCCGTGCTCGCGCATCCCATGGTGCTCGCGGCGTCGGGCTTCATGTGCTTCGTGGAGTTCTTCGCCGACAAGATTCCCGGCGTGGACTCGGCGTGGGACGTGGTCCAGACGTTCATACGGATTCCGGCCGGCGCCGCGCTCGCCGCCAGCGTCTTCGGCGATTCGTCCGCGGCGTGGATGATCGCCGCGGCGATCCTCGGCGGCACGCTCGCGGCCGGCAGCCACCTCGCCAAATCGGGTGGGCGTGCGGTCATCAACACGTCTCCGGAGCCGTTCTCCAACTGGGCGGCGTCGTTCAGTGAAGAGCTCCTCGTCGGCACGGTGCTGTGGCTCGCGATCGCGCACCCGGTCGCGGCGCTGGTCGTGCTCGCGCTGCTGGTCGCATTCACGATCTGGCTCATCCCGAAAGTGTGGCGCCTTCTGCGCGCGATCGTCGATCGCGTCATCGGCTGGTTCGACCGCTCGCACGCGTCGCGGTCCTGATGAGGATGGCACGTCCGCTGCCCGACGGCCCGGTGCCATCGCCCTGCATCAGCGTCTGCCGCGTGGACGAGGCGACGGGCCTGTGCGAGGGCTGCCTGCGCACTCTCGACGAGATCGCCGCGTGGAGCGTGCTCGACGACCGCGAGCGGCGCGCGGTGTGGGACGCGATCGCCATGCGCCGCGCGCAGGCGGGAAGGTAGGAGGCATGGCCACGGTCGACTGGTACTTCGATTTCATCTCGCCGTTCGCTTACCTCCAAAGCGAGCGGCTCGCCCTGCTGGGCCCGAAGACGCGCCTTCGCTATCGCCCGGTCCTGTTTGCCGGGATCCTCGCCGCCAACGGCCAGAAGGGCCCGGCGGAGATCCCGCGCAAGCGCGCGTTCACCTACCGCTACGTCGTGTGGCAGGCGAGGCAGCTCGGCATTCCGCTCAAGATGCCGCACGAGCACCCCTTCAATCCGCTGCCGCTGCTGCGGCTTGCTATCGCCTGCGACTGCGCGCCGGACGCCGTGCATCGCATCTTCCGCTTCGTGTGGCGCGACGGGCGCCTGCCCGACCTGCCGATCGAATGGGCCGAGCTCGTGCACGATTTGCGCCTGCCCGACGCCGACGGGCGCATCGCCGATGCGGATGTCAAGGACGCGCTTCGCCACAACACGGAGGAGGCGATCGGGCGCGGCGTGTTCGGCGTGCCCACGCTCGCGGTCGGCGACGAGCTATTCTGGGGTGTCGACGCGACCGCGATGGCGGCCGAGTACCTCGCCAACGGCGGGCGCTGGACCGATCCCGAGTACAACCGCGTGGTCAATCTGCCGGTGGGGGCGGTGCGGTCCGAAGGCGGCGCAGCGAAGAAGAAACGCTGATGATGTCCCCCGGACGGTCGATGGGGGTGCAGTGAGGCCGTGTCATCGCGGAATGCCGAGCGCGCGCTTGATCGCGAGGGCTGTCTCGAGCGCCTCCTCCTGGGTGGCGCC
>JADLEZ010000394.1 GCA_020845855.1 Burkholderiales bacterium | reverse complement strand
CGTATCGCATGGACGAACAAATGCAGGTCCCGGAACGGCGCCGGCTGCAACTTCGGCAGGCCAAGCGCGCACAGCGATTGCGCCAGCGCCAGAGCGGCCTCGTACCCTGCCAGATCATGGTGCCGCAGGCACTCGCCGCGCCGTTGCGCGAGGCGGCCAAGCGGCCTGATTTCGCCCTCCGGTTGCGTGCCTGGCTACGACTGGAAGCCATCGAGGTCTCGGCGTGGCCGCAATTGCAACTGTTGTGCTGGGGCAGGCACGATCAGTGGGTCTCCGGCGCGGATGCCCTTGCCATCTACGAGCGCAACTGGCGCTTCGTGCAACCGGAGACGCTTACCGCGGAGGAGACTGACCTTATCCGCGGATTGGCCGAACGTCACGGCGGTGGCGTGTTCAATGGCTGAGCGCCTCACCCGCTATCGGCGGCCGTTTCACGTGGTAGTACAGGCGGCGCTGCTGCGCATGGACGCCGGCACCATGGCCGCCAGCGTTGCGAGCGTGGGTTGAGTGCCGACCGCCCCAAAGTGTTGCGCGCGGGACTCGAGCTGCTTCAGGCCAAGGCGTGGCGGTCGCGTCCGCCCGGCGCCAAACAACAAGTAGGGCACGTCACGGATTCAGCGCGGGCAACGCCGGACCCCTCGCCGGCGCGCGATCCGCTTGCGCGAGGTGCTGCTTGCGCGCCACGCCGAGCGCGGTGGCGAGCGAGCGCCCTCGCCAGCTCGCGGCCGATCCCGGCGTTGCGAACAGCGCGCGCTCGAGCGCATCGAACTCGGCGGCGGCGTCGGATCCAAGCGCTGCGAGCGACGGCACGCCGAGCCTTCGCGCCCACACGCCGACCGCGCGATACGCCGCCATCGCGTCGTTCGCCGCGCAGGCGCGCTCCACGTCGGCGAAGGCAGCCGCCTCGGAAGTCTCGCGCTCCCGCCGCCGCGCGGCTTGGTACTCCCGAACGCGCGGCCCGTAGCGCCGGACCAACCACGCAAGGATCGCCACCAGGACCACCGCCGCCCCCACCCATGGCAGCCACGGCGCGATTCGCTGCCAGAACGTGGGCTCCGCGGCCGCGGACACGGGCGGCGCCGCTTCCGGCGCGATGTCCGGCTTGAACGCGGGATTCGCCGCGACCACGACGTGGATCGCGGGAGCCTGCGCGACTTCGCGCTTGCCGCTCGCCGCGTCGAACCACGGAATCTCGATCGCAGGCAGGGTGTAGGCACCCGCCTTCTCGAACACATAGGTGGCGCTGTCGATGCGGCGTCCGCCGATGAACTCGCCGCGGTCCGACTGCTTGTCGTCCAGCACCGGATCCTTCGGATACACGCGGATTCCGTCGGGAGCGGCGAACGAGGGCGGCGGAATCATCATCGCCTGCGTGTGCTCCGCGTAGACGTCGACCGTGCGCGTGAGCGCATCTCCGGTCCGCACACCGTCGAGCGACCGATCGAGCGTCTGCTTCACGGTGACGCGCGCCACCGGCGCCGTGCCCGCGGCGGCGTCCGCCGCGGCGCCCGCAGGAAGCTTCGCCGAGAAGCGTATCGGAGGAATCGTTGCCGAACCGCTCGCGGGCGGCTTGCCGGGCTCGGCCGCGTACTTGAACGTGACGCGCGCCGACGGCAGCGTGAAATCGCCGGCGCGCTGCGGCACCACGAGATAGACCTGCCGGATGCCGGCGTAGCTCTCGCCGCCGATCGTCTCGGTCAAGTGGCCGCTCGTGCCGGCTTCGAGCGTCACCACCGCACCCGGGACGCTCAGCGACGGCCATGCCGGCGCCGACTGGAAGAAGTTGGGCACCAGGAGGTCGACCTCGACCTTGAACTGCTGGCCAACCAGCACCTGCGGCTTGCCGACGATGTTCGCGCGGATTACGGGCGCACCCGCCGCGCACGCCCCGGCCGATGCGAGCGCGAGCCACCCGAACGCGACGAACCCGCGGATCATCGCTTCGCCCCCTTCGCCTCGATGGCGAACTTGCGGGCGAGCAACTCCGCAGGTGTCGTCTGGATGTTGCGCATCCACATCGCGGCATCCTCCTTCGCGACGTCCACTTCACCCTTCTTGCCCTTCTTGCCCTTCTCGTCGAACTGGATCTGGCGCGTCAGCCATCGCGATGATCGAGAAGTACGGAAGCGATGACGCGATATCCGCTCGAAATCTTCTGGAGCGAGGAAGACAAGGGTTTCATCGCCGAAGCGCCCGACCTGCCCGGCTGCTCGGCGTGGGGCGCGACGGAAGCGGGCGCGGCCCGCGAAGCACAACGAGCCATCGCCGCGTGGCTCGAGGCTGCGAAGGCGGCGAGCCGCGCAATTCCGGAACCCTCGGTCAACGAGCCCCTCGATCGCTACAGCGGCAAGTTCGTCGTGCGGATTCCCAGGTCCGTTCACGCGCGCCTCGTGCGAAAGGCAAGGCAGGAGGGAGTGTCGCTCAACCAGTGGGTTGCGAGCGTGCTGTCCCGCGGCTAGGGCTTGTGTTCCGCGCGCCGTGACCGCCGCGCTTGGGTACGCACCAATCGTGGAGCATGACGCGCGATTACTTCCTTTTCAGTGCCTGCCGATCGATCTTCCCGGTGCCGGTCTTGGGCAGCTCCGCAAGATAGGTCACGACGCGCGGGTACTTGTACGGCAACAGACGCACCTTGACGAACGCCTGCAGCTCCGCCGTCATCGCGTCCCCGGCGCGCGCGCCATCGTGCAGCGCGACGAACGCTGCGATCGTCGTCAGGCGGTTGTCGTCCTCGACCGCCAGCACCGCGCACTCGCGCACCAGCGGCGACTCCGCGAGGCAGCGCTCGACTTCCAGCGGATGCACCCACTGCCCGCTGACCTTGACGAGGTCGTCGGCGCGGCCCTCGAAGAAGTGGAATCCGTCGACGTCGCGGCGGAAGCGGTCGCCGGTGTAGATCCAGCCGTCGCGCATCGTCTCTAGAGTCTTGTCCGGACGGCGCCAGTAGCACGGCGCCTGCGAGTCGCCGCGCACCCAGAGGATGCCCGATTCGCCGGGCGGTACTTCGGCGCCGTCGGGATCGGTCAGGCGCAACTCGTAACCCGGTACGCGCCGGCCGCTCGCGCCGGGCTTCTGCATCCGCGGCGTGTTGGACAGATAGATGTGCAGCACCTCGGTGGAGCCGAGACCTTCGACAATCGAAAGGCCGTAGCGGCGCTGCCACTCGTCGAAGAGCTCGAACGACAGCGTCTCCGCCGCCGACACACACAGCCGCAGGCTCGACAGGTCGCGGGTTTGCGCACCCGGATGCGCGGCAAGTGCGACGTACAGCGTCGGCAGTCCGAACAGCACCGTCGGACGATGGCGCTCGATGGCCGCGAACACCGCCTCGG
>JADLEZ010000393.1 GCA_020845855.1 Burkholderiales bacterium | reverse complement strand
TTCGTGGAAATTGTGTCATTCCGAGCGCAGCGAGGAATCTTACTTCTCGCAAGTGCCTGATGTTATTGAACAGCAGATCCCTCGCGGCTCGCTCGGGATGACACGGTTTTGCGTGTGTTCACGCGAACTTCCACCGACTGCTAGAGCGAACACACGGGCCCGGTGGGTTCTACACCGCCCTTTCCTTCCTTAATGTGGCAATTTCGTCGGGTGCGTACCCCAGCTCGCGCAGGATCTCGTCGCAGTGCTGGCCAAGTAGCGGCGGCGGCGTGTCGACTGCCGGCGCTGCGCCGTTCAGCTTGATGCCGGTGCGCACGAGGTCGATGTCGCGGCCGACACCGGGCGCGTCGGCGAATCGCGCGACCATGCCGCGGTCGCGCACCTGCGGATGCGCGAGCGCCTGCGGCACGCTATACACCGGGCCCGCGGGCACTTGTGCGGCGTTCAGGCGCCGCCACCACTCGTCGGCGGGCCTCGCGGCCAGCGCGTCCTCGAGAATCTCCTTCAGCGCGTCACGGTGCGCAAGGCGCCCCTGCCGCTGCGCGAAGCGCGGGTCGGCGATCAGGTCCTCGCGCCCGACCACGCGACACACGGCCTGCCACTGCTCCTGCTTGTTGGCGGCGATGTTGAGCAGGCCGTCGCCGGTGCGAAAGGCGCCGGAGGGACTCGCGGTGACGTTGTCGTTGCCCATGGGCGAAGGCTCGCGCCCGGCGACGAGGTAGTTCGACACCGCCCAGCCCATGGTCGCCAGTGTCGCCTCCAGCATCGACACGTCGATGAAAGTCGGCCGCGAGCGCTCGCGCTCGGCGAGCGCGCTCGCGATCGCGAACGCCGCGGTGAGTCCGCCGATGGTGTCGGCGATCGGGTAGCCCACGCGGTACGGCGCGTTGTCCGGCGCGCCGGTGATGCTCATCACGCCCGCCATGCCCTGGATGATCTGGTCGTACGCCGGCAGGTCGCGCAGCGGGCCATCCTGGCCGAAACCCGAGATGGCGCAGTACACGAGCGTAGGGTTGTCCTTCGCCAGCGCCTCGAAGCCGAGCCCGAGGCGGTGCATGACGCCGGGGCGGAAGTTCTCGACCACGACCTGCGAGCGCGCGACGAGCTTGCGGAACACCTCTTTGCCGCGCGTGTGCTTCAGGTTCACGGTCAGCGACCGCTTGCCCGCGTTCTGCGCGAGAAACGAAACGCCCATCAAGCGCTGGTTGAGATCAGGATCGACGCCCAACTGGCGCGCGAGGTCCCCACTCCCTGGCACCTCGACCTTGATCACGTCGGCGCCCATGTGCGCGAGCTGATGGCTCGCGAACGGACCCGCGAGCACGTTGGTGAGATCGAGGACGCGAATGCCTGCGAGGGGGCCGGACATCGCGCGTGGACTCGTGATCGTCAGCCCGCGACTTTCAAGCCCCAGCGCTGCAGGCTCTCGCGCATCTTCTTCTGCTGCGCGTCCGTGAGCGGCCATGCCGACGGCGGCCGGGTCGGGCCGCAATCCTCGCCGATGAGTTGCAGCGCGGCCTTCACGCCGGTGACGTTGGCGCCGTTCAACTCCTCGGCGCGCACGTCCTCGAACGGCGCCATGATGGCGACGAGGCGGCCCGCTTCCGCGTAGTCGCCGGCGTCGAGCGCACGGTGAATCGCGGCTGACTGCTCCGGCCACACGTTGATGAGCCCGGACGTGAAGCCGCGCGCGCCGACCGCGTAGAACGGCGGCGCCCACGGCTCGGCGAGGCCGTCGACCCACACGATCTCGGGCGGGCAGCGGCGGATCGCCTCGGCGAGCCGCATCGGCGTGGGCGACGCCCATTTCACGCCGGCCACACCGGCAACCTGGGTCAGCGCCTGGATGGCGTCGAGTCCGATCGCATCGTTACGCAGGTAAAGCATGATCGGCAGGCCGCCGCCCGCGTCCGCCACGCGCCTGACGTACTCGACCACGCCGCGCGGCGCGGCGAACGGGTCCGGAGGCTGGTGCACCATGAGCACTTGCGCGCCCGCGGCACGCGAGGCTTTGGCAAGCGCGCAGGCGTCGCCGATGCTCTTGCCCACGCCCCCGATCAGCGGCACGCGGCCCGCGACGAGCTCGCCGGCGGCGTGCACCATCGCTTCGGCCTCCGCGGTGGTGAGGCCGTAGAACTCGCCGGTATTGCCGTTGGCCACCAGCATGTGCACGCCCGCCTTCACCGCGCGGTCGACGATTCCGCGCAGGCGGGCGGGCGCGATCCGGTCCGCCGCGTCGAACGGCGTGACCAGGATGCCGGAGATGCCGGACAGCGATTTGCGCAGGTTGGGATCGATGTTCATGACGTCCGGGCTGCCAAGGGTTACAGGTCCAGCACGCGGTCGAGCCCGCGGTGCACACCGACTAGCGTCGCGACCCTGCGGATCGCGAGCAGCGCACCGTCGACGTACGGGCGCGCGCTGGTACCCGAGTCGTGGCGAATGGACAACCGCTGGTCGGGCATTCCGAAGATGATCTCCGCGCTGATCACATAGCCCGGCAGGCGCAACGAGTGAACCTGCGAGCCGGCGACCGTCGCGCCGCGCGTCTCGCGGGGTCCGGCTACCTGGTCGAGCGGGACGCTCACGTGCGGCGCGCGCACGTTGGCCAGGCGATTGGCGAGCTCGCGCGCGGTGCCGCTTGGCGCGTCCACCTTGTCGTCGTGGGCGTAATCGATGATCTCCCACTGCGGAATGAGCTTGGCGGCAGCCTCCGCGAACTTCTGCAGCAGCACCACCGTGAGCGCGAAGTTGCCGCAGGCGAGCACGCCGCGCCCTGCCTTGCGCGCCGCGGTGTCGATCTCGGCGTAATCAGTATCCGTGAGCCCGGAGGTTCCGACCACCACGTGCGCGCCGTGGCGGAGCGCCGCGGCGATGTTGCCCTTGGCGACGTCCGGCTTCGTGTACTCGACGAACACGTCGCACCCCACCGCAAGCGCTTCCGCCGCGGACCCGAACACGGGGCACGCAAGACGCGGCGCCCCCAGCACGTCACCAAGCGTGCGCCCGGTGTGCGAGCGCGACACCGCGGCACAGAGCGTCAAGTCGGACGCGGCGGCGATCCCACGCGCGAGTTCGGAGCCGGCCCATCCGGTAGCGCCGGCGAGGCAGACCTTGATCATGGCGACCCTCCCTCACCGCATTCTACCGATGCCGCAGGGACAGGGTCGTCCCGCGTGAGCCGCCGACTAGCAGTTCGTGGAAATTGTGTCATTCCGAGCGCAGCGAGGAATCTTGCTTCTCGCAAGTGCCTGATGTTATTGAACAGCAGATCCCTCGCGCTGCTCGGGATGACACGGTCTTGCGTGCATTCACGCGAACTTCCACAGACTGCTAGCGGTCGCGTGAAGCGTTCGACGAGCGCCGGGTTTGCGATGCCGCGTTACATCGCCTCGTCGCCAACCCGGCGCTGATCGGCGGGCATGCCGTCGGGGCAGACGAACTCCACCCCCGTGAAGAGCTCCTGCAGCGGGCACGGCGCGGCGCAGCCGTGCTCCCGCGCGCATTCTCTGCACGTCTGGTCGAGCAGCACGTAGTGCCCGCAGGCGTGGCAGTATTCGAAAGGGGAATCGAACATGGACAGCCCTCCTCTCGCTTCCCTTACTACCACCGGCGACGCAATCCCGCATTGATACCCGTCAACCGCGCGTGCAAACACCTCCCCCGCAGCAGCGACCGGACCGCTCGCACCTGACGCGCTTCGCGCTCCTGTCGCTCGGCGCCGCGATTGCCACCATCCTGCTCAAGCTTGCCGCCTGGCATCTCACCGGCTCGGTGGGTCTGCTGTCGGATGCGCTGGAGTCGGTGGTCAACGTCGTCGCCGCGGCCGCGACACTCGGGCTCCTGCACCTGTCGGCACGGCCGCCCGATGACCGCTACGCGTACGGCTACTCGAAGGCGGAGTACTTCGCGAGTGCGTTCGAAGGCGCGCTGATCCTGGCGGCCGCGGCCGCGATCGCGTGGGCGGCCGTTGCCCGCCTCCTCGCTCCGCAGCCGCTCGAGCGGATCGGCATCGGCGTCGCCGTGTCGCTCGTCGCCACCGCCATCAACCTCGTGGTCGCGCGCGTGCTGCTCGCCGCGGCGCGCCGCTATGACTCGATCGCGCTCGAGGCGGACGCGCGCCACCTCATGACCGACGTATGGACCTCGGCCGGAGTCGTGGTCGCCGTGCTTGCCGTCGGCGCGACCGGCTGGAACTGGCTCGATCCGGCGATCGCGATTGCGGTGGCGGTCAACATCGTGCTGACCGGCATATCTCTCCTGCGGCGTTCTGCCTTCGGCCTCATGGACCAGGCGCTGCCCGCCGAGCGTGTCGCGCGCATCGAGGCCATCCTCGATCGCTATCGCGCCGACGGCATCGAGTTCCACGCGATCCGCACGCGTGCCGCGGCGGGCCGCTCGTTCGTGTCGATGCACGTGCTGGTCCCGGGTGCGTGGACGGTCCAGGAGGCGCACGACCTCGCGGAACGCGTGGAGCACGACATCGCCGCCGCGGCGCCGGGCACCGTCGCGTTCACGCACCTCGAGCCGCGCGAGGACCCGGCCTCGTACGAGGATGTCACCCTGGATCACCGGCAGCGCCTTCGGCGGCGGTGAAGCGGAACCCCGCGTTCTTGGTCTCTCGCGCGGACACAGGCGCTGAGGCCGGCTCGCTACTTCCGCAGCCGCTCGTCAAGCCAGTCGAACATCCGCTGGTCGACCAGCAGGCGGGCCATCGGCTCGCAGTGGAAATTTGCGCCTTCAGCGGCGGTGAAGCGGACCAGGGTCGACACGCCCGGCGTCATCGCCGCGAGCTTCTCCGCCTGGCCGGGCCAGAACTGCTCGTCTTCCGGATCGGTGACGAGAAGCGGTGTGGTGATACGCGCGGCATCGGCGGGATCGAGCCGGTACTTCCTGACCTCGGCGAACGTCGAGTACGGATCGAGCGAACCGTAGGGACGGGAACGAAAGGTCCATTGCGCGGCCGCTTTCGCGTCGCCACCCGCGCTTTCGGCGAGGATGCGGTTGAACGTGTCCTTGTCGCCCCGGTCGATCAGTTCGATCATCTCCTTCGGGAAATGCCGCAGCCAGGACTGCGAGACGTCGACCACGCCGGTATCGGCGACCGCGGCGGCGATGCGATGCTCGAAGGCGAGCGCGCGCGGCACCCAGTAGCCTGCCTGGCTCACGCCGTAGAGCGCGATCGCCTCGGGGTCGACGTCGGGGCGCGCGCGCAGGAAGTCGACGACCGGCGTGATCACCGCCTCCCAGTCGTGACGGAAGTAGGTGCTCTGCAGGAACAGCTGCGATTGCTGACCCGGGCCGTCGAAGAAGAGCAGGTGGTAGCCGCGCGCCCGCGCGCCGCCGCCGCCGAACATGAGCATCGACGAGATCGGGCCGTCGCTGCCGTTGTTCAGGATCAGCGTGCGGCGCGGCTTGCCGGAGCCATCGTAAGGCGCGAACCAGCCGGGCAGCGTGCGGCCCTCGTAAGGGATCGCGACCGGCTCCCAGCGCGGGGACTGCAACTCGCAGAACCGGCTCCACGCCGCGCGATGCCTGCGGAATGGCGGAAGCAGCGCGTCGATGCCCTCGGTGCCCGCAAGCGTGTTGAGCGTAGCGCTGTACGCCACCGCCGCGCGCAGCCAGGCGCTCGCCGCACTCACCCGGTGGCCGGCCGCATCGCAATCCTGGGCAGCCTGCGCGAGCCGGTCGCCGAGCGCCGTCCACGCGGCGACCCACGAGGTGTCGT
>JADLEZ010000392.1 GCA_020845855.1 Burkholderiales bacterium | reverse complement strand
TCGGCGGCGACCATACGTGCGACGACGTAGCGCCCGACGAAGCCGCTGCCGCCCAGGACGACGATGCGCCGCTGCGCCACGGCCGTTACTCGCCGTTGCGCGGTGTCACCACGCCGAGCTGCTTGGTCAGCGGCAGCGCGCTGGTGTTGAAGGCGAGTCCGTAGACCATCGCGTTGGCAAGCACCTTCTTTACGTAGTCGCGCGTCTCGTTGAAGGGTATGGTTTCGACCCAGATGGCGCCTTCCAGCGGCGCCTGCGGCCGCCACGCCTGCGCACGGCCCGGTCCCGCATTATACGCAGCGGCCGCGAGCGCCGGCATGCCGTCGAGGCGCGCAAGCCAGTACTTGAAGTAGAAGGCGCCGAACTGTGTGTTGATTCCGGTCTCGCCGATGCGCGCGGGTTGGTAGTCCGTGCGGTTGACTTGCTTCGCCACCCAGCGCGCGGTGCCGGGCATGAGCTGCATGAGTCCCACCGCGCCCGCCGACGACACGATGTCGGAGGTAAAGCGCGACTCCTGGCGCGCGATGCCGTACAGGAGTGCCACGTCGACGTCGTTGGCGCGCGCCGCCGCCTCGAAGTCGGTGCGGTAAGGCGCCAGGTAGCGCAGCCCGTAGTCGTGGCGGACCCGCGTGCGGTCGGCGGCGCTGATCGCGCGGTCGTACAAGCCCACCCGTCGCGCATGGTCGGCGGCCAGCAAGAGCTCCTCGTCGGCGAGGCCGCGGGTGATGTAGCTCCATTCGCGCAGCATCTCGGGGCGCATGTCGAGCTCGGCGAGCTTCTTCGTGCGCTTCACGTCCGCCCGCTGGGCGAACGCGGCGAGCGCCGCCTGCGAGTGCTCGAGGGGGGCGCTCACCGGGACGGTGTACTTCTGCCCCGTGGCTTCCAGCGCGAGCATGCCGTAGAAATTCGTCTCGCCCGCGAGTGCGGCGAGGATCGCCCGCCCTTCGTCGGGTTCCCCGCGCGCGATCAGCGCGCGCGCCTTCCAGTAGCGCCACGCGGCCTCCTGCTGCTGCGGCTCGGGCATGGCGGCGATCGCCGCGCGCACGTCGTCCCACGCCTGCGCCCGCAGCGCCGCGCGCACGCGCCACGCGTGCGCCTCCGCCGAAAGCGGCGCATCGCCCGCCTCGCGGAACCAGTCGTTGGCCGATGGGTGCAACTGGCGCGCGGCGTAATACGCGAGGCGAGCGTTGCCGTACTTGCGATCGCCTTCGCTCAACTGGCCGCGCCATTTGACCCAGGGCCCGCGCGCGGCGCCGGCGTCGCGGCGCGCCGCGCGCTCGAGCGCGAACAACGCGAGATCGCGGCCGCCGCCCGTATTCCAGTCGAACCGCCCGCGCGTGAGGACCGCGAGCGGGTCGCGGTTGGCCTCGGCGATGTCGCCCGCGGCCACGCGGTCCTTGCCCGGAAGATCGCTGCCGATCGCCTGCGCGAGTGCCACGTTGCCCGCCTCGACCGCGAGCCGGAAGCGCGCCCGCCGGTCGGCCACGGTGAGCGTGCCGCGCGCGAAGAGCGCCGCGAAGGCGGGATCGCACGCCGCCGGGGTCGTGGCGCCGGTGAACCACAGCGGCACCGCTTCCGCCAGTGCGGACTCGCCGTCGCGGTTCCACGCGAAAAGGACGTGATAGCACGCGAGCTCGACGTCCTCGCCCGGCGGCGGCGCGTAGTCCGCGCCGAAGCGCTCCCAGATGGCCTTGCGGCCGAGGAGCTTCAGCCATTCCACGCGCAGGCGGTCGGCGAGCGGCGAATTGGGATAGCGATCGAGGAAGCCGCGCACGTCCTGCGGTGACGCATCCTCGAGCCCCAGCTTGAGCTGCCAGTACGCGACGTACGGCGCGAGCACGTGCGTGGACAACCTGGGCGCGATGGCCGCGAGCTTCGCCCGGTCGCCCTTGTCGTAAGCAGTGCGCGCGGCAACGAGGTCGGCGTCGGACTGCGCCAGTGCCACCCCCGCGGCCAGCAGGGTGGGGAAAATCAGCGAAAGGTACCAGGGGCTCGACATGATGGGTTGGATTCTCGACGACGACGCCCTGCATTTCAAGCTATGAGCGCGAATAAGCCCCGAAGCGCGATAGCGCGTTAGCGTAGTCCAGTGAGGAGCGCGCAAGGCGAGACAGCCGAGACGCGCGCGGAGTTCCGCGAGCGAGGGCGAATGCTAAGATTTTGCCCTCGCGTGCTCTTTCTTGGGGGACTTCGATGGCGCAGCGCAAGGCGGCTCCGCTCGCGGGCGTGGTCATGGGCAGCGACAGCGACTGGGAGATCATGAAGCACGCGGTGGCGCAGCTCGATGCGTTCGGCATCGCCAACGAGCCGCGCGTGCTGTCCGCGCATCGCATGCCCGACGAGATGTTCGAGTACGCCGAGGACGCGGGCCCCCGCGGCCTGCGCGCGATCATCGCCGGCGCCGGCGGCGCGGCGCATCTGCCGGGCATGCTCGCGGCCAAGACCATCGTGCCCGTGCTCGGCGTGCCGGTGCCGTCGAAGTACCTGCGCGGCGAGGACTCGCTGCTGTCGATCGTGCAAATGCCCAAGGGCATCCCGGTGGCGACCTTCGCCATCGGCGAAGCGGGCGCGGCCAACGCTGGCCTGTTCGCGGTGGCGCTGATCGCCGGCACCGATCCCGCCGTCGCGCGCAAGCTCGCCGCGTTCCGGCAGAAGCAGACCGCCACCGCGCGCGCGATGCGCGTTCCGCCGTCGACCTGACGCCGCAAGCGCGCTCATGGTGCCGCCGGGTGCGTGGCTTGGCTTGCTGGGAGGCGGGCAGCTCGGTCGCATGTTCTGCATGGCCGCGCAAAGCCTGGGCTACAAGGTGGTCGTGCTCGACCCGGGCGCCACCGGTCCCGCGGCGAGTGTCGCCGACCGCCACATCGCGTCCGACTACCTCGACGCGCGCGGCCTGGCCGAGCTCGCGGCGCTTGCAAGCGCTGCCACCACCGAATTCGAGAACGTGCCGGCGGCCGCACTCGACTACCTCGCCAAGACCGCGCGGGTGACCCCGGCCGCCGCCAGTGTCGCCATCGCGCAGGACCGCATCAGCGAGAAGATGTTCCTGTCGGGGCACGGCTTCGCGGTCGGGCCCTTTGCGGTCCTGCGCAGCGAGGCCGACGTCGACGCGGTCGACGCGCGCCTCCTGCCAGGGATCGTCAAGAGCGCCCGCCTGGGGTACGACGGCAAGGGGCAGTCCGGCGTGGAGACGCTCGACGAGGTTCGGGCCGCGCTGCGGGCGATGCGCGGACAGCCCTGCGTGCTGGAGCAACGCATTGCGCTCGCCTGCGAGGTTTCGGTGATCGTCGCCCGCAACGAGCAGGGCGAGACGGCGGCGTGGCCCGTGGCCGAGAACCGCCACCGCGACGGCATCCTCGACGTGGCTATCGTGCCGGCGCGCGTTTGCGACGCCATCGCGCGCAAAGCCCACGCCATCGCGACCCGGGTCGCCGAGCTCCTCGCCTACTGCGGCGTCCTGTGCGTCGAGATGTTCGTCGCGCAGGACGGCGCGCTTCTCGTCAACGAGATCGCCCCGCGCCCGCACAACAGCGGGCACTTCTCGATCGACGCCTGCGTCACCTCGCAGTTCGAGCAGCAGGCGCGCGTCCTGGCCGGCCTGCCGCTCGGCGACACGCGGCAGCACACGCCGGCGGTCATGGTCAACCTGCTGGGCGACATCTGGTTCGCCGGCGACGCGACGGCGCCGCGGGAGCCTGCGTGGTACGAGGTTCTGCGGCATCCGTCCGCCAAGCTGCACCTGTACGGCAAGGCGCAGCCCCGGCGCGCACGCAAGATGGGGCATGTCACTTGTCTAGGCGCCACCCAGGAGGAGGCGCTCGAGACAGCCCTCGCGATCAAGCGCGCGCTCGGCATTCCGCGATGACACGGCCTCACTGCACCCCCATCGACCGTCCGGGGGACATCATCAGCGTTTCTTCTTC
>JADLEZ010000391.1 GCA_020845855.1 Burkholderiales bacterium | reverse complement strand
GTGCACTACGCGCAGGCCGGCGACGTCTTCGCCGGGCTCGGCGCCTGGGACGTCTGCTTCCTCGCCAACGAGCCGGCGCGCGCCGCGAAGATCGCGTTCACCGATCCGTACATCCTGATCGAGGGCGCGTACCTCGTGCCGCCGTCGTCGCACCTGCGCAGCGCGTCCGAGGTCGACTGCGCGGGCACGCGCATCGGCGTGATCGCGGGCAGCGCCTACGACTTGTTCCTGTCGCGCGAATTGAAGCGGGCCACGCTCGTGCGCGAGCCGCACGCGGCGGCCGTCATCGCGCTGCTCGCGGGCGGCAGTGTGGACCTCGTCGGCGGCGTCAAGCCGCAGCTCGAGGCCGATTCCGCGAAGGTGCCGGGCTCGCGCCTGTTGCCCGAGGCATTCATGGCGATCCGCCAGTCGATGGGCACGCCGCGCGAGCGCACCGCGGCCGCGGCGTATCTCGCCGACTACATCCGCGAGTTGAAGCGCAGCGGTTTCATGGCCGCGGCGTTCGCGCGCAACCGCATCGCTGGCGCGTCGCTCGCGCCTTAGCCTCTAGCGCAACGCCTGCTCCAAATCGGCGATGAGGTCGCCGGCGTCCTCGATCCCGACCGACAGGCGCAACAGATCCGCCGGCACCGGCGACGCCGGGCCTTCGACACTCGCGCGATGCTCCATCAGGCTTTCGACACCGCCGAGCGAGGTGGCGCGCTTCCAGAGCTCGACCCGGGCCGCGGTGGCAACGGCGGCCGCCTCGCCGCCCTTGACGCGCAGCGACAGCATGCCGCCGAAGCCGCCGCGCATCTGCGCGCGCGCGATCGCGTGTCCGGGCGACGAGGGCAGGCCCGGGTAAAGCACTTGCGCCACATGCGGGTGCTCGGCGAAGTGCAGGGCGATGCGCTGCGCGCTGTCGCACGCGGCCTTCACGCGCGGGAACAGCGTGCGCATGCCGCGCATCAGCAGCCACGCCTCGAAGGGGCCCAGGATGCCGCCCAGGTCCACGCGAAGCGCGCGGATACGCTGCCAGTACGGCGAATCCTCGCGTGTGACCAGCGCGCCGGCGATCACGTCCGAGTGGCCGTTGAGGTACTTGGTGGCGGAGTGCATCACGAGGTCGGCGCCTAGCGCGAGCGGCTGGGTGAGCACGGGGGAGGCCGTCGTCGAATCGACCGCCGCCATCGCCCCCGCGGCATGCGCGATCTCGCAGGTCGCGGCGATGTCGGTGATCGTCCACAGCGGATTGGCGGGCGTTTCGATCCACACGAGCTTGGTCGCCCCCGGACGGATGGCGCCGCGCACGACGCCGGGGTCGGTCATGTCGACGAGGTCGAGCGCAAGGCCCCAGTCGGCGGCGAAGCCGCGCAGCCAGTTGCGCAGCGACCAGTACATGACTTGCGGTGCGAGCACGTGGTCGCCGGGCCGCAGCGACTGGAACACGGCGGTGGCGGCTGCCATTCCCGATGCGAACAAGAGCGCGGCGTGTCCGCCTTCGAGGGCGGCGAGCACGGCCTGCGCCTGGTCGAAGGTCGGGTTGTGGTCGCGCGCGTAGATGCGCCCGGACCGGAACTGGTTGTCCGGGTCGCGGATGAAGGTCGTTGCAGTGTGGATCGGCGGCGCGATCGCCCTGGTCTCGCCGTCGACCCACCCGAGCGCCTGCGCGGCGATACTTGCCGGCTTCACTTGTCGCGGGTCCATGGGGCGACTATACGCGCCGATGCGGCGATCGCTTCAGTAGCGGACGCGCCCGCGCACTGGGTACTGCGGATCGGTGTAACCCGGTGTCGAGGCGTGCCCGGGCGCCACCAGCGAGTCGACCAGCGCCTCGTCTTCCGCGCTCCAGGCCGTGCCGAGGGCGGCGAGATAGGTCTGCCACTGCTCGCGTGTGCGCGGGCCGGCGATCACGCTGGTGACGAGGCGGTTCGCCCACAGCCACGCGAGCGCGAACGCGATGAGCGTGCGGCCGGTCGCCTCGGCGTGGGCGAGCAGCTTCGGCACGAGCGCGTGCGACTCCGCGCGGTGCTCGGTCTGCATCATGCGCCGGTCGCTGCGTCCGATGCGCGAATCGGCAGGCACGCCACCGGCGTACTTGCCGGTCAAAAGGCCGCGCGCGATGGGCGAGTAGGCCGCCACGCCGAGGCCGTGGTAAGCGCAGGCCGGCAGGACCTCGAGCTCGGGCTGGCGGTTGAGCAGGTTGTAGTACGGCTGGCACACGACAGGAGGCGGCACGCCTTGCGCCTTGCATTCGGCGACGACCTCGGCGATCCGCCACGCGCGGAAGTTGGAGACGCCGAAGTAGCGGATCCGGCCGCTCGCGATCAGGCTGCCGATCGCGCCGACGGTTTCGGCAATGGGAGTGTCCGGGTCTTCCTTGTGCAGGTAATAGATGTCGATGTGGTCGGTGCCGAGGCGGGCAAGGCTGTCGTCGCACGCCTGCAGGATCCACCGCCGCGACAGTCCGCCGTCGTGCGGCTTGTCCGTGAGCACGTTGGCGACCTTGGTTGCGAGGATCCAGCGGCGGCGCGTGGCGCGGATCGCTTCCCCGACGATGCGCTCGGATGCCCCACTCGCGTACGCGTCGGCGGTGTCGATGAAGTTGATGCCCGCGTCGAAGGCCGAGTCGACGATCACGCGCGCGGCGGCGGCGTCGGTGCGATCGCCGAACGTCATCGTCCCGAGGCAAAGCGCCGAGACCGCAAGGCCGCTTTCACCCAGCCGCCGGTAGCCGGGGTCCGGCACGTTGGTCATGGTGGATCCTCGTTGGGCTGTTGCCGCGTCTTCGGGCTCGATCATAGCCGAATGCCGTCGTAGACCAGCTTCACCCCGAGTGCGAGCAACGCCCAGTAACTTATTGCGTAGAACAGGCGCTCCGGCACCTTGCCCTGGATCATCACGCCGAGCTTGACGCCCAGAGGCACCAGCGGCAGCAGCACGAGGGCGGTGGCGAGGTTGACGGTATCGATCTGCCCCAGCCAGGCGTAGGGCAGGATTTTCGCGTAGTTCGAGGCGAAGAAGAACCACACCGTCGTGCCCACGTAGATGCGCTTGTCAAGCCGCTGCGGCAAGAGATACGCCATCAGCGGCGGGGAGCCCGCGTGCGCGAGAAAGCTCGTGAGCCCCGACAGCGCGGACCAGAACACGCCCCGCGGCCACGATGCGCCGGCAGGCGGCCGGCGCTTCGCCCAGCCCGCGAGGTTATTGACCGCGAACACGATCGCGATCGCTCCGATCAGCAGGCGCACCATGTCCTGGCGCACGTAGCTGAAGGTGAGGGCGCCGGCCACGATGCCGATGGCGAGGCCGGTCAGCAGCATCGGCATGTTGCGCCGGTCGAACGTGCCGCGGTACGCGCCGAGGCCGAAGAGGTCGATGAAGCACAGGATCGGCAGCATGATGGCGGCGGCCTGCAGCGGCGGGATGGCGAGCGCGAGGAACGGCACGGCCATGCCGCCGAAGAGCCCAGGGATGCCGGTTTTGGAAATGCCGGACAGCAGCACGACCGGAATGGCGAGGAGATAGAAGAGCGGGTCGGTGATGAGCATGTCGCGTCAGCCGCGCGGTCTCGCATTCGCCGCGATCGCGATCGCCCGGCACTCCGGCCCTTCGAACCTGGCCGCGAGCGCATCCAGGAACACCCGCGTGCGCGCGGGCATGAGCCGCCGCCCGGGGAACACCGCCCACAGCGGCGCCGGCGGCACCTGCCAGTCGGCGAGCACCTTGACGAGCTGGCCAAGCTCGACGTGCGATTTCGCGAAGTGGTCGTGCACGATCGCGATGCCCGCGCCGGCGAGGGCCATGCGCATCAGGGTCTCGGGCGAATTGACGGTCGCGCGGCCGGGCGGAACGCCTTCCCAGCGCGCGTCGCCGCAGGTGAGCGTCCACCGCAGCGGCTCGCCGCTGCGGCCGAGCACGCGCAGGGTGTCGTGCTCCATCAGCGCCTCGGGTTCCGGCGGCGCGCCGCGGCGGGTGACATAGGCGGGGCTCGCGTACAGGCCGCCGCTGAAAGTCGCGAGCTTGCGCGCCGACAGCGTTGCGTCGTCGGCGAGGTCGCCCGCGCGGATCGCGACGTCGAAGTTCTCGCCGATCAGGTCGACGAACCGCGCCGTCAGGTCGACCTCGAGCGCGACCTGCGGATGGCGCTGCGCGAATTCGGCGAGCAGCGGTGCGAGCTCCAGAGTGGCGAGGTCGTGCGGCATCGTGACCCGCAACCGGCCGGAGGGCTCGGCCTGCCGGTGCTCCGCGAGCGCGCGTGCGGCATCGACGTCCTCGGCCACGTGCCGCGCGTGCTCCAGCACCGCGCGCCCGAAGTCGGTGAGCGTGAGCCTGCGCGTGGTGCGCAGCAGGAGCCGCTCGCCGAGGCTCGCCTCCAGCGCGGCTACCCGCCGCGACACGGTCGACTTGGGCAGCCCGATGCGCTCGGCCGCGCGCGAGAAGCTGCCCTCGTCGACGACCCGGGCGAAGAGGAGGAGGTCGTTGGCTTCGAGCACAATTGTCCCAATCGTGGAACAATTATATCCAATAGCAAGGCTTCCGGCGTTTTCGAAGAACAATTAAATTACTCACACCCGCCCCGAGGAGTCCACCCATGAACATCCTGCAGATCAACTCCAGCGCCCGCCGCGAAGCTTCGCACTCCACCCGCATGGCCGACCGCCTCGCACGAAGGCTGCGCGCCGCCCACCCGCAAGCAACCATCACGGTCCGCGACCTGGCCGCCGCGCCGCACCCGGTCCTCGACGAGGAAGCGCTGGGCGCGCTGTTCACGCCGCCGTCGCAGCGCAGCGCGGCGCAGGCCGCGCGCGTAGCCCTGGACGACGCCTTGATTGCGCAGATCGCGGCCGCAGATATCGTCATACTGG
>JADLEZ010000390.1 GCA_020845855.1 Burkholderiales bacterium | reverse complement strand
CCGCTGCGCGCGGCGGTCCGAGAATCGGAAAGGGCGTTCCGGTAGAATGCTCGTCCCGCGAAGGGTGTCGCGCGCGCCTTCCACGCCGATTCGAACGACCCCGTGTACCGCGTCGGGCAGGGCCACCGGAGAGGTGGATGAGTGGTTTAAGTCACACGCCTGGAAAGCGTGCGTGGGTTAATAGCCCACCGCGGGTTCGAATCCCGCCCTCTCCGCCAGTTCCTTCGCAAGCTGTCGTGCGCATCGCGACGCTTGTCGGCGTGTGGCGCGCATCTCGCCGCGCATCCCCGAGCGGCCCGTCATCGCCCGGTAATCGCCGTCCGCGCCGTGCGCGTGGACGACGCGCGCCCGCAGCGAGCAAACCGCGGCGGGCGAGGTCCTCCGCCGTGTCCCGATACGCGCCGACCCATGCGCACCCGATGTGACACGCGCGAATCTGCTGCGCGGTCGGGCCCGATGGTCGGGGGGGGGGGCAACAAACTATTCTTGCGACTGGAATAGGGCGTACACCTTGCGTAACGGAGTGATGATGCGCCATACGCCTCGAGTATTCGGTGGGAAGAACAGGCAGTCCCCTGCCGAAATCGCCATCTCCGCGCCAGATTCGGGTGTGAACGTGCATTCGCCGGCGAGTATGTGCATGTACTCCGCCGCCTGGACTTCGCGGACGAACGTACCCGGCGAGGCCTCCCAGATTCCCCAACTGTCGACTGAACCGCGGGTGACGTCGAGACGCTTGCCGGTGATCACGCTCGGCGGAGCGTCTCCGAGAGCTTTCCCTCGGCCCCACTCGTTGAGCGGAAGCGCCACGAGTTCGCTCGTGGAGTATTTCCTGATGCCCATCGATCCGGTCCTCGAAGACTGACGCGCAACAACGCCACCGGTGATCGCACCGGTGGCCCGACGGGTCACTCCAGCTTGATGTTTGCCACCTCGGCAACCTGTCCCCAACGGTCGATCTCGCTGGCGATGAACTTTCCAAAGGCCTCCGGAGTGCCTGCAGATGGAACGACTCCCTTCTCGATGAGCTTTTGCTTCACCGTCGGCTCGTTCATCGCCTCGACGATCTTCTGGCTCAACTTCTTCGTGATCGCCGGGGGCATTCCGGCCGGACCGACGAATCCATTCCACGTACCACCTTCAAGGCCCGGCAGTCCGGCCTCCGCCATGGTCGGGATGTCGGGCGCAAGCGGGGAGCGTTCCGACATCGCGATGGCCAGCGCGCGGAGCTTTCCTGCCTTGACGTGCGGGAGCACGACGCCGAGGCTCTCGAACTCGACCTGCACCTGGCCACCGACGAGGTCCGCGATGGCGGGGCCGCCTCCCTTGTAAGGAATGTGCGTCATCTGGATGCCTGTCTTGTGCTTGAAGAGCTCGGCGAACAGGTGGTTCGATGAACCGTCACCAAACGACGCGTAGTTCAGCGATCCCGGCTGAGCCTTCGCGAGGGCGATGAGCTCCTGCACGGTCTTGGCCTTGACCGACGGATTGACGACGAGAGCGAACGGGACCTGCGTCGCGAGACTGATGGGCTGGAAGTCGCGTCTCGAGTCGTACGAGACCTTGCGTTTCAGCGCGTGCGTGATCGCGAGTTCGGGAGAGGCGCCGAGGAAGATGGTGTACCCGTCCGGCGGCGCCTGCATGGTCGCCACGGCGGCGATCTGCCCGCTGGCGCCCGCGCGGTTCTCGACGATGACCGGCTGGCCCAGCTTTCGCGAGAGCTCGTCAGCGATGATGCGCGCGGCGATGTCCACGTTGCCCCCAGGCGGGTATCCAACGAGCATCCGGACCGGGCGGTCGGGAAAGGTGTCGGCATTCGATGGCTGACCGCTTGCCATGGGGCCAGCCATCGCCAAACCGAGTCCTGCAATCAACGTCATGGATCCGAGCTTCATTGGCGCACTCCTTCCATAAGAGTTCATACGGGGCGTCTTGCCGCACCCCTTCTTGTTGGTCCGCGGGAGAAATCGAAGAGCCGGCCTCGCAAGGTCTCCTGCTTGTCAGCCGTGGCGCGCAAACCGTGCACCGCTTTCGCGGCCGGCAAAATCGATGGCGCGCCGCTTCAGGTCGCGATCGGCTCGCAACTGATGCTTCGCCACACGGTGGCTGGGCGTGTAAGGAAACGAATCGACGAACGTTACGTAGCGCGGGAGCTTGAACGAGCTTAGGTGTTGGGCACACCATGTCCGCAGATCGGATTCGGTCACTTTCGCCCCGGGCCGCCGCATGGCGACGAGGAGAATGTCGTCCTCGCCAAGGTCCGAGTCGACGGCAATCGCGGCAGCGTCCTGAATGTCCGGGTGCTGACAGGCCACCTGATCGATCTCGGCACCCGAAACGTTCTCGCCGCGCCGACGGATGATGTCTTTCTGCCGGCCAATGAACGTGAAGAAGCCATCGGCTTCCTGTCGCACCAGATCGCCGGTACGAAACCATCCATCGACAAAGGCGACCCGCGTGGCGTCCGGGTCCCGGTAGTAGCCTTGGGTGATGATCGGGGTACGCACGAGCAGTTCGCCCGTTTCGCCACGGGGGAGCGTGGCCCCAGCGAGATCGACGACCTTCAATTCTGCGTGATCACGCGCGGGATCCGGATGCGGGGTGGGGACGCCGATGCTTCCGACCTTGTGCGGTCCGTCGAATGGGTTGCTGCACAATCCCGGCGCTTCGGTCAGGCCGTACCCCTCGATGAGCGCCGCAATCCCGAACTCGTTTCGGAACGTCTCGTACACGTCTGCGGGGATGGGCGCGCCGTAGAGCTTGCGGATGCCGTGATCCGCCACGAATTCGGATCGCGGACGGCGCATCAGAATGCGGCCGACCGCCGCGATGATGTTGACCTCGGTCGCCCGCATCTGCCGGGCGAATGCCCAGAACGTGGACGCGCTGAAGCGCGGCGCGACGATCAGCGTGGCGCCTGCCGCCGCCGCTCCGAACAGGGAATAGAGCAGGCCGTTGATGTGGAAGAACGGCAGGATGCAGAGCATGCGATCCTCGGGCTGCAGGTGCAGCCGTTCGACGAAATACTCGCCAGCCATGATCATGCTGCGCTGGCTGTGCATGACGCCCTTCGGCGCTCCCGTGGTGCCCGAGGTATAGAGGATGAGCGCGGTGTCGTCCGGATCCGCAGGTCGGTCACCATGCTCGGGTGCGGTGGCGTCCGGGCCGGTGGCGTTCGACGATGGACCTGCGAGGTCGCGCGGCAGCACGAGGATTCGGGGGCTGGGCTCGATATCGTGGGACGCTGCGCGCAGCGTTGTTTCGCTCTGCACAGAGCCGAACAGCAGGACGGGTTTGGCGTGATCGATGATGTACTGCGCTTCCGGCACCGTCAGGTTCGGATTGATCGGAACGCTGATGGCGCCCGCCGCGATCGTCGCAAAGAGGATGACGACGTAGTCGGCGCTGTTGGCTGCCATGATCCCAACGCGATCACCGGATCGCACCCCGTGCGCGCGAAGCAGGCGCCGGGTGCCTTGCACCCGATCTCGAAAGGCATTCCAGCTGAGTTCGACGCCGTCGGATGCAAGGAAGGTCGCGTCACCACGGACTGCCGCGCGGCTTTGCACCAGCCCCCACAAGGTGCCATCGTGCGGCGGGTACGAACGAAGAACCGCGAGTGGCGCCTTGTCGAGCACGCTACGAACCCTTGAAGTCGGGCGGGCGTTTTTCGAGAAAGGCGATGACACCTTCCCTGTAGTCGTGGCTGAATCCACATTGCCGCTGCAACTGCCGCTCCAGTTCCAGTTGTTCCTCGAACGAATGGTGCAGCGAGCGTCGCAAGGCGCGCTTGGCATGCTTCAGGCCGCGAGTGGGCCCTGTTGCGAGCGTGCGCGCGATCTTCTGCGCGGCTTCCTGCAAGTCCCCGTCATCGACGCAGCGCCAGATGAGGCCCCACGCTGCCGCGTCGACGGCGCTGAGCTTCTCCCCGAGCAGTGCGAGCCCCATTGCGCGCGCCATGCCAGCCAGACGCGGCAGGAAGTACGTGCCGCCGGCATCGGGCATGAGCCCGATTCTGGAGAAGGTGAGCACGAAGCTTGCCGATCGGGCGGCGATCACGATGTCGCAACCGAGCGCGAGGTTGACGCCGGCGCCGGCGGCGACGCCGTTCACCGCGCAGATGACGGGAATCTCGAGGTAGTGCAGGGCGCGCGCCAGCGGGTTCCAGGTGGTTTCGATCGTCTGGCCGAGATCCGGAGGCGCTCCATCGGGTGCTTGCCGGCGCTCGTTGAGATCCTGTCCTGCGCAAAAGCCGCGTCCATTACCCGTCAGCAACAGAGCTCGTACCGTCGGATCGTCGGCGACTTGCCCGAGCAACTGGCGCAGCCTCGCGTGCATGGCTGCGTTGAGACTGTTGAGCTTGTCCGGTCGATTGAGCGTGATCGTCGCCAGTCCGCCGGAGAGCGTGAACAGGACCGGATCGTCGGTGGATGACGATGCTGGCGGGGCGGGGGTGGAGGACGCGCTCATCGGGAGTGTCATCTGGCGAGCCGGTCAGTACGACTTCGGAAGCCCGAGAGCCCTCTCGGCCACGTACGATGCGATGAGCTGCGACGTGATGGGCGCGATGCGGGCAACCATGATGTCGCGTAGGTAGCGCTCCACATCGAATTCCTTGGCGAAGCCGTTACCACCCAGCGTGAGCACCGCCGTCTCGCAGGCGCGATAGCCTGCCTCGCCCGCGAGGTACTTCGCCGCGTTCGCCTCCAGACCGCACGACTCGCCGCGATCGTAGAGTTCCGCCGCCTTGGTCGCCATGAGGTTCGCTGCTTCCAGCTCCATGAGGCAATGGGCCAATGGATGTTGAACGCCCTGGTTCTGCCCGATGGGCCGCCCGAAGACGATGCGCTCGTTGGCGTACCGTGCCGCCTTGCGCAGCGCGGCGCGACCGATGCCGACCGCTTCGGCTGCGACAACCATCCGTTCCGGATTCATGCTGTCGAATACGTACCGCATGCCCTTGCCTTCCTCGCCCAGGCGATCGGTGACGGGTACCGGCAGGGCGTCGAAGAACATCTGGTTGGCATCCACGGCACAGCGTCCCATGCGGTCGATCTCGCGGACCTCGACGTACTTGCGGTCGAGAGGCGTCAGGAACAGGCTCAACCCATCCGCAGGCTTGCTGACTTGGTCGGCCGGCGTGGTGCGCGCCAGGAGCAGCATGTAATCGGCCTCTTGCGCCGTCGAGATCCAGGTCTTCGCCCCGGACACGACGTAGCGATCGCCTTCGCGCACTGCCCGGGTCGTGATCTGCGTGGTATTGAGACCGACATTGGGCTCGGTAATGGCGAAGCAGGTCTTGGCCTTGCCGCCGATGATGGCCGGAATGATTCGTGAGCGCTGCTCGTCGTTACCGTACTTGATGACCGGATTGAGACCGAAGATGTTGATCTTCACGGAGGTCCCGCCGTTCATGCCGCCGCCGCACTCGGCGATCGTCTGCAGCATGGCAAGCGCACCGGACATCCCCAGTCCCGCGCCACCGTACTCCTCCGGAGTCGCGATCCCCAGCCAGCCGCCATCGGCAATCGCCCTATAGAAATCCTCCGGAAACGTGCCCTCCTTGTCCTTTCTGCGCCAGTAGACGTCGCCGAAGCCGGCGCAGATCGCGCGGATGGCGGCGCGCACTTCGGGATGGGAATCGGAAGCGGAAAAGTCCATGTGATCGATGCTCCGGAAACAGTCACCGATTCTATGAGGCCAGATTCGGCCCTGTCCAACTCATGATTGCCGAATCGCCAAACGCGAACCAAAAGTTATACCGTCCCCGGGAGCGAGTGAAAGCCGGCACAAAGGCGGGCGTCCCGGTTGACGATGACCGCGAGGCAATCGATGAACTCCTGCGCCAACCGGGATTGCGGCCCGTGCGCCGGGGCGATGGCACTGACATGCAGGATCGACAGCGGGCGGAAGGGCTTGATGAGGAGGCCCTTCGCGATGTCGCTGTTCAATGCCAAGGAATCGATGACTGCGACGCCGACGCGATCCGCGACCATCTTCATGGCAACCATCGTCTGGTTCACGGTGATGCCCACATTCCAAGGCATGCCGGCCGATGTGCATTGGCGCTTGAGCAGGCTGCCCCCGTAAGCCTCCTCGCTGAACGAGATCAGCGTCTCGCGCGCCAAATCGTGCGCGTCGATGATCTCCTTGCTGGCCAGGCGATGGTTGCGCGGCAATGCGCAGATCATCTGAACGCTGCAAAGAGGGGTCCGCCGTATCTTCGGCACGGTGATGGGCTCGTACAGAAAACCGGCATCGATGGCGCGAGTGGCGACAAGATCGACGATCTGTCGTGGCGGGAGCGCCACGAAATGCACGCTAACCAACGGCCGCAATCGATGGAAGGCGGCCATCGCTTCGGAGACATACGCGGCCGTCACGGAGTAGGTGGCGGCGATCTTCAGCGTACCGGCTTCCGCGGTTCTGAGCCTTCTGCTGAGTTCCGAAGTGCTTTGCAGCTCCTCAAAGACCCGTCGGGCACTGGGATAGAGCCGCTGCGCTTCCATGCTCGGATAGAGCCGGTCACCCACCCGCTTGAAGAGGTTCAACCCGAGGCTGCGTTCCAGCAATCGGATCGATTTGGAGACCGCTGGCTGAGTGACGTGCAGGATGCGCGCCGCCTCCGACATGCTGCCGGCCTCCATCGTCTTGCAGAAAGCTTCAAGCTGCCTGATGTTCATCGGGGATTGGCGGTCCAGTTTCGGGAGCACCGACGCTTGTCCCCGAGCCGATCTGGCGACGATCGATCGGGAAGCGTGATGCGATAGGGCTACGGACGAGGGGCTGCGTGGGCAGCATCCCGGATTGCCGAGCCGGCAGCGAGCACCTTGGCCAGCGCCGCGGACGCGATGCGCGCCGGCAACGGGTCGGCGCGGCTCGTGACGACGATGGGAATGCGCGCGCCCAGCACCAGCCCTGCGGCGGTGGCACCGGCAAAGTAGATCAGTTGCTTCGCGAGCATGTTGCCGGCCT
>JADLEZ010000389.1 GCA_020845855.1 Burkholderiales bacterium | reverse complement strand
GGCTTCTCGGCGGCGAGGCCGGTGCGCCCGTTGGTCACGGTGACGACCCAGATGTCGCGGCCCTCGTGGCTCCTGCCGATGGACTCGACCTGCACGAAGTCCGGGTGCTCGCGCGCGTACGCGTGAAGAAGATCGGTGAGCTCGGCGTAGCGGTAGAAGCGGTCGAAGGCGATGGCGGGCATGCGGCAGGCGAAGAAGTCGGCGGAGCCAAGCATCTTAACGATTTGCAGGGCTCGGCCGCGCCTTACTACTATACCGTATATTTATGCGGTATTTGCGGTACACTGGTCGAAGCCATGCTGCCGCCTTACGCCGAGCTGCACTGCCTCACCAATTTCTCGTTCCTGCGCGGGGCGTCGCACCCGGAAGAGCTGGTCGAGCGGGCGCACGCGCTGGGTTACGCGGCACTCGCGGTCACCGACGAGTGCTCGGTCGCGGGTGTCGTCCGGGCGCACCTCGCGGCCAGGGACTTGCAGTTGCCGCTCGTGATCGGCAGCGAATTCACCCTGCGCGACGGCCTGCGCCTCGTGCTGTACGCCACCGACCGCCGGACCTACGGCGACTTGACCCAGCTCATCACCCGCGGCCGCCGCCATGCGGCCAAGGGCATGTATGCGCTGACGCGCGACGACGTCGCCGCGCTCGCGGCGAATTGCCTCGCGCTGTGGCTCCCGAAATTGGGGTCAGAGTCGAATTTCCATGAAGAGCGTCGGCTATCGAGCTGCCGGCATGGAGATTCGACTCTGACCCCAATTTCGGGCTGGGGTGAGGGGTCGCGCTGGATCGCCGACGTCTTCCCCGGCCGCGCGTGGATCGGCGTCGAGCTCTGCGCGCGCTCGGGCGACCGCGCGCGGCTGCAGGCGCTCGCCGACCTCGGCCGCAGGACCGGCTTGCCGCTGGTGGCGGCGGGCGACGTGCACATGCACGCGCGCGCGCGCCGCGCGCTGCAGGACACGCTGACCGCGATCCGCCTGCGCACGCCGCTCGCCCAATGCGGCTACGCGCTGTCCCCGAACGGCGAGCGCCACCTGCGCTCGCGCGCGCGCCTCGCGTCGATCTACCCGCGCGAGCTGACCGACGCCACCCTCGACGTCGTCGCGCGCTGCGGATTCTCGCTCGACGAATTGCGCTACGAGTATCCGGCGGAACTGGTGCCGGCGGGCGAGACGCCGGCATCCCATTTGCGCAAGCTGGTCGAGGTTGGACTCACCCGCCGCTATGGCAACCGCGGCGCGCCGGCCGAAGTGCGCGAGCTGATCGAGCACGAGCTCGCCTTGATCGCCGAGCTCAAGTACGAGCCCTACTTCCTCACCGTCGAGGACATCGTCGCCTTCGCGCGCAGCAAGGAAATCCTCTGCCAGGGCCGCGGCTCGGCCGCCAACTCCGCGGTGTGCTACGCGCTCGGCATCACCGAAGTCGACCCCGCGCGCATGAACATGCTGTTCGAGCGCTTCATCAGCCGGGAGCGCAACGAGCCGCCGGACATCGACGTCGACTTCGAGCACCAGCGGCGCGAGGAAGTGATGCAGTACGTCTACGACAAGTACGGCCGCGACCGCGCCGCACTCGCCGCCACGCTCATCACCTACCGCTCCAAAAGCGCGGTGCGCGACGTCGGCAAGGCGCTCGGCCTCGACTTGGCGCAGGTCGACCGCCTCGCCGGCATGTTCGCATGGTGGGACGGCCGCCGGATCGACCCCGCGCGGATTCGCGAAGCGGGCTTCGATCCCGAAAATCCGCTCGTCGTGCGCCTCGTGACGCTGACCGGCGAGCTCCTTGGCTTCCCGCGCCACCTCTCGCAGCACGTCGGCGGCTTCGTCATCGCGCGCGACCTGCTCGAGCGCATGGTGCCGGTCGAGAACGCGGCGATGAAGGACCGCACCGTCATCCAGTGGGACAAGGACGATCTCGACGCGATGGGGCTGCTCAAGGTCGACTGTCTCGCGCTCGGCATGCTGTCGGCGATCCGCCGCGCGCTCGCGATGGTCTCGGCGTACCGCGGCGTGCCCATGCGCATGCAGGACATCCCAGCCGAGGACCCGAAGGTGTACGAAATGTGCCAGCGCGCCGACACCATCGGCGTGTTCCAGATCGAGTCGCGCGCGCAGCAGTCGATGCTGCCGCGATTGAAGCCCGCGTGCTTCTACGATCTCGTGGTCGAAGTCGCCATCGTGCGCCCGGGCCCGATCCAGGGCGGCATGGTGCATCCGTATCTGAAGCGCCGGCAGGGCCTGGAGCCCGTCACCTACCCCAGTCCCGCGGTGAAGACCGTGCTCGAGCGCACGCTCGGCGTGCCCATCTTCCAGGAGCAGGTGATGCAGCTCGCGATCGTCGCGGCGGGCTTCACGCCGGGGGAGGCCGACCAGCTTCGCCGCTCGATGGCGGCGTGGCGGCGCAAGGGCGGGCTCGAAAAGTTCGAGCAGCGCCTGATCGACGGCATGGGCGCGCGCGGACTTTCCGAGGCGTTCGCCCGCCAGATCTACCAGCAGATCCTGGGCTTCGGCGAGTACGGCTTTCCCGAATGTGTCGTCGGCGAGACGCGTGTGGTGGACGCCGATACCGGCCGGTGGGTGACCATCGACGAGATCCTATCCGACCGCGTCTCTATCCAGAACACGCTCGCCTGTAACGCCAAGCTGCGTTTGCAAAAGCGGAAAGTAATCGAGGTCAAGGCAACCGGGACAAAGCCGGTATGGCGTTTGCATACCGCGCTGGGTCATGCAATAACCGCGACGGCCGAACACCCTTTCATGACCTTGCAAGGGTGGCGCAAGCTGGGAGAACTGCCGGTGGGTGCTCATATAGCGGCGGCCCGTTCATTGCCCGTAAAAGCTCACAAGCGTTGGCCCGCCTACAGAATTCTGGTCCTCGCCGATCTCGTCGCCGAGGGAAACGTTTGTCATCCCAGTACATTTTATTTTTACACGACCGCCTCTTGGCACTGCGACGAGTTCGTGAAAGCCGTCGAGCGCTTCCCCAACACGCGCGCTGTAGTCGAGCGCCACCGGAGTTGCTTTTCCGTGCGGGTCCGACGAATCGATCGCCGTCGGCCCATCGGTGCAGTCGAGTGGATACGCAGACTGGGCCTGTGGGGATGCACTGCGCGACAGAAGTTTCTGCCACCGTCGGTTTTCGAGCTGGCGGACAGCAGTATTGCAATGCTGATCGCCCGCTTGTGGGAGGGGGATGGCGGGCTCTCGCTCACCGGACACCATGCTTCATACGATACCGCTTCAACCCGGCTGGCGACGGAAGTTCAGCATCTGCTGCTGAGACTGGGTATCGTCGCGCGCCTCTATCGGCGGATGCGCACCTATAAAGGACAAAAGCTGGAGCATTGTGTCGTTACCGTGACAGGGAAGGAACCGCTGACTCTTTTCTGGCAGCAAGTCGGCCGCCGTTTTCTGGATCCCAAGAAGCGCCGGCGCTCCCAAGAGCTCACCGCCTGCGCCAACGGGCGCATGTCTCGCGACATCATTCCCGCCGAAGTCCGGGAAATCATCCGTCGGGCACGTGACGTCGCAAAGCTCAGCTGGGCGGAGATTGGCAGGAAGTCCGGTCCCGCGATGTCAGAAATCCAGGCTGGCGGTAGCGCCACCAAGATCGGATTCCGCTCGTTCGTGATCGAACGTCTGGCTAAAGCACTGCACTCACCCGAGTTGCAGCGCCTCGCGGACTCCGACGTGTACTGGGACAGGGTCGTAAAGATCGAAGCTGCGGGTAATCAGCCAACCTACGATCTACAAATCGAAGGCGACCATAATTTTCTGGCCAACAATCTCGTTGTGCACAATTCGCACTCGGCGTCGTTCTCGCTCCTCGTCTACATCTCGTCGTGGCTCAAGCTCTACGAGCCCGCCGCTTTCTGCGCGGCGCTTCTCAATTCCCAGCCGATGGGCTTCTACGCGCCGGCGCAGCTCGTGCAGGACGCGCGCCGGCACGGTGTCGACGTGAAAAGCCCCGACGTCACCATCAGCGAGTGGGACTGCACGCTGGAGAGTAGGGGGTCAGAGAGTATGGGGTCAGAGAGTATGGGGTCAGAGTCGAATCTCCTGGCACAGTCGAGCGCAACCAGACCGTCGTCACCGGGAGATTCGACTCTGACCCCATACTCTCTGACCCCATACTCTCCCGACCTGCGCCTCGGCCTGCGCACGATCGCGGGCCTCAAGGAAGAAAGCGCTGCACGCATCGTGCACGCGCGCGCGCAGCGCCCCTTCGCGCACGTCGCCGACCTCGCGCACCGCGCGAAGCTCGACCGCCGCGACTTGACCGCGCTGGCCGCCGCGGGTGCACTTCATGCGCTCGCCGGCCACCGCCACGACGCGGTCTGGGAAGTCGCGGGGGTGGAGAAGCTCCCGCCCATCCTGGCGGGCACGACGTTCGCCGAAGACCGCCCCGGCCTGCCGCCGCCGACCGAAGGCCAGGACATCGTCGCCGATTACCGCACGCTCGGGCTCACCCTCGGCCGTCATCCGCTCGCCCTCCTGCGCGAAAAGCTCGCGGCGAAGCGCCTCGTCACCGCCGCCGAGATCGCGCGCAGCCCGCACGGCCGCATACGGCGCACGGCGGGCATCGTCATCGGCCGCCAGCGCCCCGATACCGCGAGCGGGGTGATCTTCGTGACCCTGGAGGACGAGACCGGCGCGACCAACGTCGTGGTCTGGCGCGACCTGTCCGACCGCCAGCGCCGCGAGCTCCTGGGCGCGCGCCTCATGGCGGTGTACGGCCGGGTCGAGCGCGAGGGCGACGTCGTGCACCTGATCGCCGGCCACCTCGCCGACCTCACGCCTCTGTTGGGCTCGCTGCCCGCCCGCTCGCGCGACTTCCATTGACCCCCGGCCCGCCGTAGCCTACTGTTGCGCGCGAAGGACGAAACCAGGGGGGCGTCTGGACAGCAGGACGACCAAGGCTGGCGCCAAGTCATCCGCACCGCGGGCGCCGCGCAAGCGCGCGGCGGCTTCCGCGCGCCCGCCAAAGGACGCACGGACGCTCGCGCAACGCCTGGCGGACGCGCAGGCGCAGCAGGCTGCCGTCAACGAGATCCTGCGCGTCATGGCCGACTCGCCGGCCGACGTAAGGATCGTGTTGAACGCGATCGCGAAGCAGGCCGCACGCTTGTGCCGCGCGCCCTTCGCGCGTGTGACGGCCCTGCAGGACGGCGTGCTGCGCCCCCTGGGGGGATATGCGGTCCGCGGAATCACGCCGCTCGCGGTGGATTTCCCGGCTCGCCGCACGTCGATCCAGGGCCGCGCGCTTCTCGATCGCAAGACCCTTCACTTCGACGATGTCGCTCCGCTGCTAGAGCGGGAATTTCCCGACGCGCGGGAGAACGCGCGCATCTTGGGGTTCCGCGCGGTGCTCGCAGTGCCGCTCATGCGCGGCAACGAGGCCCTGGGCGCGATGTTCCTGTACCGCCGGGAGCCGGGCCTGTTCGCGCCTGACCAGGTCGCGCTGGTCGAGACTTTCGCGCGGCAAGCCGCGATCGCACTCGACAACGTCCGCCAGTTCCACGCCACCCGCGAGGCGCTCGAGCAGCAGACCGCGACCAGCGAGATCCTGCGCGTGATCAGCAACTCGACCACCGACGCGAAGCCCGTGTTCGAGAGCATCGCCCAGGCGGCCCTGAAGCTGTGCCACGGGGTTTCGTCGACGCTGCACACCTACGACGGCCGGCTCCTGCACATCGGGGCGCTCGCGAGCACCACATCCGAGGGCGCCGAAGCGGTTCGCGCCGTCTTTCCGCGGCCGGCGAGCCGCGACCTGGGCGTGACGCGCGCGGTGCTGACCCGCGACCTCGTCGAGATCCCCGACATCCTGCTCGATCCCGACTACACACCGAAGGAGCAGGCGCTGGCGGCGAGCTTCCGCAGCGTGCTCGCCGTGCCGCTGATGCAGGACGGCGAGCCGATCGGGGCGATCAGCGTGGGGCGCCCGGAAGCCGGCGCGTTTCCCGCCTCGCAGGTCGCGCTGCTGCAGACCTTCGCCGACCAGGCGGTCATCGCCATCGAGAACGTGCGCCTGTTCACCGAGCTCGGCGACCGCAACCGCGACTTGACCGAGGCGCTCGAGCACCAGACCGCAACCAGCGATATCCTGCGCGTGATCTCGAGCTCGCCCACCGACGCGCAGCCCGTGTTCGCGACCATTGCCGACCGCGCCGTCGCGCTGTGCGGCTCCGACGTGAGCTTGGTGTCTCGCGTGGACGGCGAACTCATCCAACTGGCTGCGGTCCACGGTATCACGCAGGACGAGCGCGAAAGACTCGCGCAGATATTCCCGCTGCTACTTGACCACGGCTCCGCCACCGCAGCGGCGGTAAGGAATCGCGGCGTCGCACACATCGCCGACGTGCGCGCGGACCCCGCGTACGACCCCAAGGCGGCTGCTGTCGGCGCCTGGCGCAGCGCGCTCGCCGTGCCGATGCTGCGCGAGGGCCAGGTCATCGGCACGATTTTCGTGGGGCGACACGCCCCGGGCCTGTTCCCCAACACCAAAGTCGAGCTCCTCAAGACCTTCGCCGACCAGGCGGTGATCGCCATCGAGAACGTGCGCCTGTTCACCGAGCTCCAGGCGCGCAACCGCGACTTGACCGAAGCGCTCGAGCAGCAGACGGCGACGAGCGAGATCCTGCGCGTGATCAGCCGCTCGCAGACCGACGTGCAGCCGGTGTTCGACACCATCGCGAATTCGGTGCTCGCGTTGTGCCGCGCGCAATTCGCGAACGTCTTCACGTACGACGGGGAGCTCATCCACCTCGCGGCCTACGTCAACGTGCATGACGAGTTCATCGACACCATGCGCGAGCATTACCCGATGAAGCCCGGCCGGGCAACCGCCGTGGCGCGCGCCGTCGCCACCGGGAGGGTCACCATCATCGAGGACGTGCTCGCCGATCCCGATTACACGATGGCGGCGGCCGCGGCAGTAGGCGGCTTCCGGAGCATTCTGGCGGTGCCGCTGCTGCGCGAAGGCAAGGGCATCGGCGGCATCGCCATCGGCAGGCCCGACCCTGGAACGTTCCCCGACTCGCAGATCGCGCTGCTGCGCACCTTCGCCGACCAGGCGGTCATCGCCATCGAGAACGTGCGCCTATTTACTGAGCTCGAGGCGCGCAACCGCGACCTCACCACGGCCTTCGAGCGGCAGACCGCCACCGGCGAGGTCCTGCGCGTGATCTCGAGCTCGCCGACCGACACTCAGCCCGTGTTCGACGCTATCGTCAGGAGCGCCGTCGCACTGTGCCACGCGCAGCACGCGCTGATCTTCGACTTCGACGGCCAGGTCTTGCGGCCGGTGGCCCAGCACTCAGTCGAGCGCGAGTTCGCCGAGTACTGGCGGCGCAATCCGCCGCGCCCGGGACCCGGTTCGGTAGCGGGTCGGGCCACGCTCGAGCGCAAGACGGTGCACGTGCACGACGTCTTGAGCCTGCCGGACTACGAGCACAGCGAGGCGCAGCAGTTCCAGCACTTCCGCACGGTGCTCGCGGTGCCGATGCTGCGCGACGAAACGGTGCGCGGTGTCCTCGCGATGTGGCGGGTGGAGGTCGCACCGTTCTCGCCGCAGGAGATCGGCCTGGTCGAGACCTTCGCCGACCAGGCGGTCATCGCCATCGAGAACGTGCGGCTGTTCACCGAGCTCCAGGCGCGCAACCGCGACCTCACGGAGGCGCTAGAGCAGCAGACGGCAACGAGCGAGATCCTGCGCGTGATCAGTCGCTCGCAGACCGACGTGCAGCCGGTGTTCGAGACGATCGTGAACAGCGTGCTCGCGCTGTGCGATGCGCAGTTTTCCGGGGTGTACCTGCTCGAGGGCCACACCGTCCACCTGGCGGCGACTGCGGGGCTCAACGACGAGGAACTCGCCGCGTTCCGCGCGGGCTACCCGCGCAAGGTGGGGAACGACACCGTGTCGGGCCTCGCCGCGCTGGAGAGTCGCGTCGTCCAGACGCTCGACCTCCTGAACGACCCGCAGTACGCGGGCGCGCCCGGAACGCGCGTCGGCGCCCGCACCGTGCTGGGTGTGCCGCTCCTTCGCGACGGCGGGTCGATCGGCTCGATCGGCGTCTGGCGGGCCGAGTCGAAAGCGTTTTCCGACACCCAGATCGCGCTCCTGCAGACCTTCGCCGACCAGGCGGTCATCGCCATCGAGAACGTGCGCCTGTTCAAGGAGCTCGAAGCGCGCACGGCGCAGCTCACGCGCTCCGTGAGCGAGCTCCAGGCGCTCGGCGAGGTCGGCCAGGCGGTGAGCTCCACGCTCGACGTCGAGACGGTGCTCGGCACCATCGTCGCGCGGGTCACCAAGCTCACCGGCATGGACGGCGTCTCCATCTACGAGTACGACGAGGCCAAGGAGGAGTTCCTCCTGCATTCGGCCAACGGCCTGCCCATCGAGGTGGTCGAGGCGCTGCGCTCCGCTCCGATGCGCAAGGGCGAAGGCGCGCTCGGGCGCATGGCCATCACCGGGCAGCCGGTCGAGATCCGCGACATCGGCGACGAACGCGCGTACCAGAGCCGCGTGCGCAATACGCTGATGCGCCTCGGACTGCGGTCGCTGCTGGTGGTGCCGCTGCTGCGCGAGAGCCACCTGCTGGGCGGGCTCGCCGTCAATCGCCGCGGCACGGGTGCCTTCGACGAGAGCGTGGTCGAGCTCATGAAGACGTTCGCCACCCAATCGGCCATCGCCATCCAGAATGCGCGCCTGTTCCGCGAGATCCAGCATAAAAGCCGCGAGCTCGAATCCGCGAGCCGGCACAAGAGCGAGTTCCTCGCCAACATGTCGCACGAGCTGCGCACACCGCTGAACGCGATCATCGGCTTTTCGGAGGTGCTCGGCGAGCGGCTCTTCGGCGAGTTGAACGACAAGCAGGGGGAGTACGTCGCCGACATCGCCGATTCCGGCCGCCACCTCCTTTCGCTCATCAACGACATCCTCGACCTGTCCAAGATCGAGGCCGGGCGCATGGAGCTCGAGCCGGCGGACTTCGACCTTCCCAAGGCGATCGGCCAGGCGCTGTCGCTGGTGCGCGAGCGGGCGGAGCGCCGCGCCATCGAGGTATCCCTCGCGGTCGACCCCGCCGTAACGACGATCCGCGCGGACGAGCGCAAGGTGAAGCAGGTCATCCTGAACCTTTTGTCCAACGCGCTCAAGTTCACGCCGCAGGGCGGGCGCATCACGGTGGCAGCGGTGAGCCACCCCGACAAGGTGGAAGTCTCCGTGCGCGACACCGGCGTGGGCATCGCGCCCGAGGATCACGAGAAGGTGTTCGAGGAGTTCCGCCAGGTCGGCACCAGCGAGGCGCGCACGGAAGGCACGGGCCTCGGCCTCGCCATCTCGCGCAAGTTCATCGAGCTGCACGGCGGCAAGCTCTGGGTCGCGAGCGGGCTCGGCAAAGGCTCGACGTTCACGTTCTCGCTGCCAAGGCGCTGACCCGTCTTTTGTAATGGGGTACGTCCCTGTAATGGGGTACGTCCCCTTTGTCGCGTGCTATCCTTCGAAGTCCACGCATCGCATCGGAGCCTCCCATGCCAGGTCTCCTCCCCAACGTCGATCCCAACGGTCTCCTCGAATACTCGGTCGTGTTCACCGACCGCTCGCTGAACCACATGTCGGCGAGCTTCCAGGGCGTCATGCGCGACGTCGCGGCCACGCTGAAGCGCGTGTACCGCGGCCCCGTGGCGGTGATCGTTCCCGGCGGCGGTACCGCCGGCATGGAGTCGGTGGCCCGGCAGCTCGTCACCGGCGGCAAGGCCCTCGTGATCCGCAACGGCTGGTTCAGCTACCGCTGGACGCAGATCTTCGACATGGGCCGGATTCCCGCGCACGCGACGGTGCTCAAGGCGCGGCCGGTGCGCGCCGGCAGCGAGGCGCCCTTCGCGCCGCCGCCGATCGACGATGTCGTGCGCGCGATCCGCGACGAGAAGCCCGACGTCGTGTTCGCGCCGCACGTGGAAACCGCGTCCGGCATGCTGCTCCCCGACACCTACCTGCGCGCCGTCGCCGATGCAGTGCACGCGCACGGCGGCCTGTTCGTGCTCGACTGTATCGCGTCGGGCGCGATCTGGGTCGACATGGGCGCCACCGCCGTGGATGTGGTGATCAGCGCGCCGCAGAAGGGCTGGAGCAGCTCGCCGGGTGCGGCGCTGATCGTGATGTCGCAGGCCGCGCGCGAGAAGGTCGACGCCGCGGCCGGCACGAGCTACACGCTGGATCTGAAGCGCTGGCTCGGCATCATGGAAGCCTACGAGAAGGGCGGACACGCCTATCACTCGACGATGCCGACCGACACCTTGCGCGGCCTGCGCGACGCCATGCAGGAGACCGAGCGCTTCGGGTTCGAGCGCGCGCGCGCCGCGCAGCAGGAGCTCGGCGCGAAGGTGCGGGCGCTGTTCGCGGCGCACGGCTTGCCGAGCGTGGCCGCGCCCGGCTTCGAGGCCCCCGGCGTGGTCGTGAGCTACACCCGCGACAAGGACATCCACAGCGGCGCCAAGTTCATCGCCCAGGGCCTGCAGACCGCCGCCGGCGTGCCGCTGCAATGCGACGAGCCGGCGGACTTCCGCACCTTCCGGGTCGGCCTGTTCGGCCTCGACAAGCTCGCCAACGTCGACCGCACGGTGGGCCACCTCGAACGTGCGCTGCAGGAGATCGCCGCACCCGCCACGGCGAAATAGCTTCACGCCCCTCACCCGCCCTGTCGGGCACCCTCTCCCCGCTCGCGGGGAGAGGGATAGCTGCCACAGCGTTTCCCACGCGCACCCTCTCCCCGCTCGCGGCGAGAGGGATAGCTGCCACAGCGTTTCCCAGGCTCACCCTCTCCCCGCTCGCGGGGAGAGGGCTGGGGTGAGGGGAGTTCGACCGTGCGAGGCAGCTACACGAGGTCGCGCAGGACGATCACGACCTCGTTGCCGCTCGCGGTCTTCATGCGCACCCGCGAGCCGGGTGAGGAGCGCAGCGCCTCGCGCGCCGCGGGCAGCGGCGTCTGCGCCGCCGGATAGCCGTTGATCTCGACGATCATGTCGCCCGCCTTAAGCCCCGCTGTCGCGGCCGGGCCGTCGACCACCACGTCCACCACCTTGTAGCCCTCGTCCACCCGCTCGAGCCACAGGCCGCCGCGGTCGGCGATGTCGGGTGTGCCGAAGTTGATGTAGCGCTCGAAGTACAGCGCGTCGTTGGGCAGGTCGTAGGTCACCGCGAACTGCCGCATCACGCCGAACCCGATGTTGCCCGCGACCTCCGCGCGCGCCGCGGCATCCGGCGCGCCCTGCGCAATCGCCACGACCGGCGACGGCACCTCCACGCTGCCGATCTTCAGGAGCTTGCCGCGCCCGAGTGTGGCCCGCAGCGGGCCACCGGCGCCGGCGCCGGTGATCGCAACCGTCTTGGCGTTCAGGCGTTTGCCGAGGTCGTGCTTGGCGGCGAACGCGGGCGTGATCGTCAGCGATCCGCGGCTGCCGGTGTCGATCTCGAACAGGCCCTCGATCCCTTCGATGCTGCCGCGCACTTGCGGCAGCCGGCCGCGCACCGCCACCGGCACGCGCACGCCGGCTCCGCTGTACTTGAACTTGTCCGGGTCGTACAGCGTCAGGCGCGAGCGCGCGTAGTCGATCTTGATCGGCATGCGCACGAACCACTCGAGCCCGAGCACCCCGGCGATGTTGTCGAGTCCCTCGACCCGGCGGAGAAAACCGTCGATGTCGGCCACGATGTAGCGCTGGCCGCTGAGCTCGACCCCGTTGATCATGGTGCTCGCGACCGGCAGCACCTTCGGCAGCGGCCGCGGACCGATCAGCGCCTGCGCCGTCTGCTGCGACAGCACGTTGGCGCCGCCCGCGTCGAGCAGCATGCGAAACGGCCCGCGCCCGTCCAGCATCACGTTGACGAACAGGTGCCCGCTGTAAACCTCGAACGGCACTTCCACCGCGGCGCGGCCTTGCGGGAAGGAGAGCTCCTGCGCCTCGACCGGCGGCCCGAACGCGACGGTGGCCACCGGCTCGTTGAACGCGATCTTCTGCACCGTGACCACTTCGTCGAACTTGGGGTCGCCGCGCGTCGTGCGCGTGTGGAAGGGGATGCGCACGCCCTGCACGTCGCGCCGGTCGGAGTAGATCTCGGTGCGCGTCACGTCCGCCTCGCGCTCGACCAGGCGCTCGATCAGGTTCGTCTCGGCGTCGAGCCAGAACTCGAATGCTCGCCCGCCTTCCGGCGTGATCGTCACCACGTCGTAGGCGCGGCCGTCGGCCTGCGCACGCTCCTTGTACTCGATGCGCGCGCGCCCACGGTCGGGATACCAGAAGGCGAGCTTGTCGCGATACGCGGCGTTCGCCGCAAGCTCGAGCGCGGCGGCGCCCGTTTCCACTTTCGCCGGCTCCTGGCCGTCCTGCGTCCACACGGTCTTGCCGTCGTAGCCCGCCGCGCCGCTCAGCGGCCCGATGCTGTAGCGCAGGAGCGAGCGGCCGGTCTGGATGTCGGTCAGGCGCTCGACCGCGCCTTCGAGCCCCGCGGTGGCGAGCTTGACCTCGCTTTTTTGCGTGCGCAGCGAGTCCCACGCGCTGCCGCCGCTCGCCGCCTTCGCCACCGCGAGGAGCACCAGGGGATCGGGCTTGGCGGCGCCGCGCGCAGGCGCGGGCGCCTGCGCAACCGCCGCGGCGGCGCACAACGACAGGACGAGTGTGAGCAGGGTGCGGAGCATGCGAACCAGTTGTCCGGGAAAGCCTAAGCGCAACCTTCGATTATCGCAGATCGTCCGCGACCGGCGTGCCGGGTGCGTCGCGTAAACTGCCGCGCGTGCCCAGCGCGCCGCAGCCCGTCCCCTCGCCGCTCGCCCGCTTCCTGCCGTGGCTCGCCGGCTACGGCCGCCGCGACGCCCGCAGCGATGCGCTCGCGGGCAGCACGCTGGCCGCGTATGCCGTGCCGAGCTCGATCGCCTACGCGCAGCTCGCCGGCATGCCGGTCGAGACCGGGCTTTACTGCTACCTCTTCGCGGGCATCGCGTACGCGCTGCTCGGCACGTCCCGCCAGCTCGCGGTCGGCCCGACCTCCTCGATCGCGCTGACGCTAGCGGTCGCGCTGGGCGCCCTCGCCGGCGGCGACCCCGCGCGCTATGCCGGGCTCGCCGCGGCCACCGCCTTCCTCGTCGGCGCTGCGGCACTGTTCGCCGCCGCGATGCGCTGGGGCGGCATCGTGCACTTCATCTCCGAGACGGTGCTCACCGGCTTCAAGATCGGCGCGGGCATCGTGATCGGGGTGAG
>JADLEZ010000388.1 GCA_020845855.1 Burkholderiales bacterium | reverse complement strand
GGGAAATGGGGTACGTCCCCATTTCCTGATTCGCGCGGTCGTGCTCGCCGCGTTCGCCGCGCCGGCGCTCGCCGCCTTCCCGCCGCTGCCCCCCTACACCGTCGTCGAGTACTACCACGCGGGCTTCGATCATTACTTCATTACGTCGAGCGCGGAGGAGATCGATGCCCTCGATTCCGGCCGCACGCGGGGTTGGTCGCGCACGGGCCGCGCATTCGAGGCCGTGAGCGCGTACTTTCCGGGGCTCGAGCCGAATCCGGTGTGCCGCTTCCACATTCCTCCGCAGCACGGCGATTCGCATTTCTTCTCGGCGTCGCCGGCGGAGTGTGCGGCGATCCGCGCGAAGATCGGCGTCGATCCGAACTACAGCGGTTACATCGAAGAGACGCCGAATGCGTTCCAGATGTACCTGCCGAGCCAGGCGACCGGCGCCTGTTGGGGCAGCCCGGTGTACCGGTTGTGGAACCAGCGCGCCGACTCCAACCATCGCTACACCACCGACGCCGGTACCAAGGCCGCGATGCAAGCCAAGGGCTACGCCGCGGAAGGCTACGGCCCCGACGCCGTCGCGATGTGCACCAGGCGCGCGCTCCTGGTCGACGCGCGGGTGGCCGCGTCGGGAATGTCTGCGTTCACGCCCGGCTGCGACGGCGTGCCGGAAATCGGCACGGTCCACGTCAACGCCGAAGTGGAGCCGTTCATCGCGGTCAATCCCGCCAACCCGAACAACCTGATCGCGGTGTGGCAGCAGGACCGCTGGTCCAACGGCGGCGCGCGCGGCCCGGGGGTCGCCTACTCGCTCGACGGTGGGGGCACCTGGACGCGAACGAGCACGCCGATGTCGCGCTGCGCGGGCGGCACGGGGGCCAACGCGTTCGAGCGCGCCTCCGACCCGTGGGTCACGTTCGCGCCGGACGGCACCGCGTATCAGGCGGCGCTCGGCTTCAACAACCAGGCCGACGTCGACAACGCGATCCTCGTGTCGCGCTCGACCGACGGCGGGCGCACCTGGAGCGAGGCGATCGCGGTGCGGCGCGACGGCGCGCAAGGGTTCAACGACAAGGAAGCGATCACCGCCGACCCGACCGACGCGCGCTATGTCTACGTGACGTGGGATCGCCTGACCGGCAACCACGGGCCGACCTGGCTCGCGCGCACGGTCGACGGCGGTACCACCTGGGAGCCCGCGCGCCCGATCTACGACCCCGGCGCCACCAGCCAGACGCTCAACAACATCGTGGTCGTGCTCGCCGACGGCACGCTGGTGCTGTTCTTCACCGAGCTCGCCAACGTCGGCCCGCAGAACGCACGCTTGCGCATCATGCGCTCCGCCGACAAAGGTGCCACATGGTCGATGCCGATCACCATCGCCGGCCTGCAGACGGTGGGCACGGTCGATCCGGAAACGGGCACCGGCATTCGCGACGGCTCGGGACTGGGCGCCGTCGCTGCGGGCCCGGGCAACCGGCTCGCCGTCGCGTGGCAGGACGCGCGCTTCAACGGCGGCGCGTTCGACGCGATCGCGTACGCGCACTCGCCCGACGGCGGGCTGACGTGGTCCGCGCCCACCCGCATCAACGGCGACCCGGCCGTGCGCGCGTTGATCCCGAGCATCGCTTTCGCGAGCGACGGCACGGTGGGCGTGGCGTATTACGACTTTCGCAGCAATACACCGGACGCGGCGACGCTGTTGGGCGATTACTGGCTCGCGACGTCGCCCGACGGCGTCGCCTGGTCCGAGCGGCTGATCGAAGGATCGATCGACTACGCGCGCGCACCCCTTGCCGGCGGGCGCTACTTCCTCGGCGATTACATGGGACTCGCGACGATCGGAGCGACCTTCGTCCCGCTGTACGGGCGCACGACGGCGGACCCCTCCAACCGCTCCGACATGATCGAGGGTCTCGCGCGGCCGCTGCCGGGGATGCCGGCGGCGCGGCGGGTGGTCACCACCGCCGACCCGGGCGTGCCGATGAGCGCCGCGTTCGCCGCGCGCGTCGAGGCCGCGATCCGCACGGCGGTGCGCGAGCGTAGGGTCAGATTCGACTTTCGTTTTGCGGGCGAGGCAGCACCGCCCCCGCCCTGACGGTGGCGCAGCAAGAAAGTCGACTCTGACCCTTGCGACGCACGCTACACCAGCGTCACCTTTCCTGTCGCAATGTCGTACACCCCGCCCGCGATGTCGATCTTCTTGTCGCGGTAGGCTTGCTGCACGATCGGCGCGGCCGCCTTGAGGCGCGCGACCTGCAAGCGCACATTCTGCGCAATCGCGTTGTCGAGCAGGTTGCCGCCCTTCATCTTCTCCGCGCCCGCCACCGCAGGCTTGATCGCGCCGACAAGCTCCGGCAGGTGTCCGGGCAGCTTGTCGCCGGTCTTCGCCACCTTGATCGCGGCGCTGACGGCGCCGCACGCGGAGTGCCCCACCACCAGGATGAACGGGACGCCGAGGACCGCCACGCCGTACTCGAGCGAGGCGAGCAGATTGTTGGTGACGATGTTGCCGGCCACGCGCGCCACGAAAAGATCGCCGGGACTCTGGTCGAACACGAGGTCGGGCACCACGCGCGAGTCGGCGCAACTCAAGATCCCCGCGATCGGGTACTGCCCCTGCGCACGGGCGGCGCGGGTGGCCGAGAAGTCGCGCTCGTTGGGGCTGTTGGCCGCGTAGCGCGCGTTGCCGTCCATGAGGCGCTTTTGCGCTTCCGCCGGCGCGATCGCATTGGGCTTCGGCGCCTGCGCGCGGGCCACCCACGGCGCGAGCGCCAGCGCGGCGCCTGCTGCGAGCACGCCGCGGCGCGTCAGGTTTGGCTCATGGCGGGCGTCGCCACACAGGTTGCACATGTACTTTCTCCCGGTCGTGAGGTTGCCTACAGCGCGAGCGCCACGCGCGTGCCTTGCTCGATCGCGCGGCGGGCGTCGAGCTCCAAAGCAACATCCGCGCCGCCGATAAGCTGGTGGCGGATGCCGGCCGCCGCGAGGCCGGCGACGATCTCGCGCCGCGGCTCCTGCCCGGCGCAAATCACCACCGTGTCGACCGCGAGCAATCGCGGCTTGCCGTCGACCTCGATGTGCAGCCCCGCATCGTCGACTTTGCGGTACGTGACACCGGGGAGCATGGTCACCCCGCGCCGGCGCAGCAGCGTGCGGCGGATCCAGCCGGTGGTCTTCGCGAGCCCTTCGCCCACCTTCGACTCCTTGCGCTGCAGGAGCCACACCTCGCGCGGCGCCGGATGGTCGTGCGGGTCTTGCAATCCGCCACGCTTGGCGTACCCGGCGTCGATGCCCCATTCGTCGCGAAACGACGCGATCGCGGGATCGGTGAGCTCGCCTTCGGAGCGATGGCCGTCCGGCGCGTCGCCGGCGGTCAAAAGCTCCGCGACGTCGAAGCCGATGCCGCCCGCGCCGACGATCGCGACCGTGCGCCCCGCGGCCTTGCGGCCCTCGACCACGTCGACGTAGCTCGCGACCTTCGCGTGCTCGATGCCCGGGATCGCCGGCGTGCGCGGCACGATGCCGGTGGCCACCAGCACGTCGTCGAAGCCCGCGAGCTGCGCGGCGCCGGCACGCGTGCCGAGCGTCACCGTCACGCCGAGCTCTTCGAGGCGCGTGCGGAAGTAGCGCAGCGTCTCCGCGAACTCCTCCTTGCCGGGAATGCGGCGCGCGAGGTTGAACTGGCCGCCGATGTCGGACGCCGCGTCGAACAGCGTCACCGCGTGGCCGCGCTCGGCGGCGGTGGTCGCCGCGGCAAGGCCGGCCGGGCCCGCGCCGACCACCGCGACCTTCTTGCGTCGCGTCGCGGGCGGCGCGACCAGCACGGTCTCGTGGCACGCATACGGATTGACGAGGCAGGAGGCGATCTTGCGCGCGAAGATCTGGTCGAGGCAGGCCTGGTTGCAGGCGATGCAGGTGTTGATCTCGTCGGCGCGCCCGGCCGCTGCCTTGGCCACGAATTGCGCATCGGCCAGGAACGGTCGCGCCATCGACACCATGTCGGCGTCGCCGCGCGCGAGCACCGCCTCCGCGGTGGCCGGGTCGTTGATGCGATTGGTCGCGATGAGGGGGATGCCGACCGCACCCTTGAGCCGCCGCGTCACCCACGTGAACGCGGCGCGCGGCACCATCGTCGCGATCGTCGGAATGCGCGCCTCGTGCCAGCCGATGCCGGTGTTGATGAGGGTGGCGCCCGCCCGTTCCACCGCCTGCGCGAGCGCGACCACCTCGTCCCACGTGCTGCCGCCGTCGACCAGATCGAGCATCGACAGCCGGTAGATGATGATGAAGTTCCGGCCCACCCGCTCGCGCGTGCGGCGGACGATCTCGACCGGGAAGCGGATCCGGTTCTCGAAGGCGCCGCCCCACTCGTCGTCGCGGAAGTTGGTCTGCGGCGCCACGAACTGGTTGATGAGATAGCCCTCGGAGCCCATGATCTCCACGCCGTCGTAGCCCGCGCGCTGCGCGAGCGCGGCGCAGCGCGCGTAAGCCTCGATCGTGCGCCGCACGCCCCACCCGGTCATGCCGCGCGCGCGGAACGGACTGATCGGCGAGCGCGACGCCGACGGCGCGACCGCGAACGGGTGGTACGCGTAGCGGCCGGCGTGCAGGATCTGCAGCGCGATCTTCCCGCCCTGCGCGTGCACCGCGCCGGTGATGAGGCGATGGCGCGCGACCTGCCACGGCAACGAGAGCTGCGAAGCTTTGGGCTCGAGGCGCCCGACGAAATTCGGCGCGATGCCGCCCGTCACCATGAGGCCGACACCGCCCTTCGCGCGCGCCGCGTAGAACGCCGCCATGCGCTCGAAGCCGTCGGCGGCTTCCTCGAGCCCGGTGTGCATCGAACCCATCAGGACGCGGTTGGACAACGTGGTGAAGCCCAAGTCGAGCGGAGCGAGAAGATTGGGGTAGTGCGCCATGCGCGGCATTGTAAAGTAGCGGTTCACTACGTCCTTAAGCCGCGCGCCATGACCGACGACCTGCCGTTCCATTCCCTCACGCAACTGTCCGGCATGCTCGCGCGCGGCGCGACCAGCTCGCGCGCGATCGTCGAGGCGTGCCTCGCGCGCATCGCGGCGCACGACGGCAAGCTGCACGCGTTCGTCGACGTCTACGCCGACGACGCACGCAGGCTCGCCGATGCCGCCGACCTCGAGCGGCGCGCCGGCGTGGTTCGCGGCCCGCTGCACGGATTGCCGATCGCGCTCAAGGACCTGCTGGAGCTCGAAGGCAGGCAGACGACCGCGGGATCGCAAGGCTGGCTCGGACGCATCTCCGATCACACCGCCACGTGCGTGACCAACCTCGTCGCCGCCGGGATGATCCCGCTCGGCAAGACGCATCTCGTCGAGTTCGCGTTCGGCGGCTGGGGCCGCAACGAGCCGATGGGCGCGCCGTGGAACCCGTGGGACCTCGAGCGGCACCGGGTGGCCGGCGGCTCGTCGAGCGGCTCTGGGGTCGCGGTCGCGGCCGGGCTGGTGCCCGCTGCGATCGGCTCGGACACCGGCGGCTCGGTGCGCATTCCCGCCGCGCTGTGCGGGATCACCGGGCTCAAGACCACGTACGGCCTCGTGAGCCTGCACGGCGCGGTGCCGCTGTCGACGTTGCTGGACAGCATCGGCCCGCTCGCGCGCACGGTCGAGGACTGTGCGCTGCTGACCTCAGCGATGGCGGGCCGCGCGCTCGCGTTGCCGACGGCGCGGGCGCACGGCGCGCGCATCGCCGTGCTGCCGCGCGAGCAGTTTCCGGACGGCATCGACGAGGGTGTGGTACGCGCCCGCGACGAGTCGGTCGCGGTCCTGCGCGCGCAGGGCGCCGAGCTCATCGAGATCCACGCGCCGCTCGATTTCGCGGACATCGCAGCGCGCCTGGGCAGGCTGCTCGCGGCGGAAGCCTACGCGCTGCGCGGCGCGTACGCCGAGGACGACGCGCGGCCGATGGACCCGTGGGTGCGCAAGCGCATCCTCGGCGGCAAGGGCATCGCCGCCGCCGCCTTCATCCAAGAGGTCAGCGCGATGCGCGAGGCGCAGGCCGCGTTCGCCGCGTGGATGCGCGATTGGGACGCGCTGCTCACGCCGATGCTGCCGATCACGGCCACGCCGCTGACCGAAGTCGACGAAGCGACCTCGCCGCTCGCCTCCTTCACGCGCGCAGTCAACTACATGGGCGCTTGCGCGCTCGCGCTGCCTGCGGGATTCGCGGCAGACGGCTTGCCGGTGAGCGTCCAGCTCGTCGGCGCGGCGTATGCCGAAGACACGCTCACGCGCCTCGGCCGCGCGTTCCAGGCGGCGACCGAGTGGCACCGCGCGCGCCCGCGCGGCCTGTGAGGCCGCATTGCACCGCAGACGGGCTGAGCCAGCGCACGTAGGGCGCGGCGATCGGCCCGCCTTCCGCCGTTCCGCGCGGGAAGCGAAGGGCCGCCCCGAGCTTCCCGCGGTGACATTGCCGGCCGCAAATCGCGCAGCGCGTCGCGAAGCGACCGCGACCCGTGATTTGCGGACGATAGATTACTGCAAGGACGGCTTTTTCAGGTAATCGCCGCGGTCCGCCGACTGCACGATCACGGGCAACGTCTTGCCGTCGCGGCCGAGCGTGATCGGGATTTCGGTGCCGCATGGCCCGAGCTGCCACACGCTGCGGAAGAGCTCCGCGAGAGTGGCTACCCGCTTGTCGGCGACCGCGACGATGACGTCGCCCTGCCGCACGCCGGCGCGTTCCGCGGGGCCGCCTTCCGCGAGCCCGCCCACCACGAGGCGCTGGTTGTCCTCGCTCGTGTACATGCCGAGCCACGGCTGCGACGGCCGCTGCGAGCGGCCGGTAGTGACCAGGCTTTCGAGGATCGGCGTCAGCACGTCGATGGGCACGAACATGTTGCCCTTGCGTACTTCGTCGCCGGCGGCCTCCTGCACGAACAGCGAGCCGATGCCGATGAGGCGCCCGCGCCGGTCGAGCAGCGCCGCGCCGCTCCACTCCGGGTGCGGCGGCGACGTGAACAGCGCGACGTCGAGCAGATACTCCCAGTAGCCCGCGAACTCGCGGCGCGCGAACACTTCCGCCTTCAGCGCATGGCCGCGTCCGCCGTGGCCGATCACGTACACCTCGTCGTCGACCGACACGTCGGCGGCGCTGCCGAATGCGATCGGCCGGATGCCGAGCGGCGCCAGCGGCAGCACGAGGCCCATGCCGGTCGCGAAGTCGTACGCGAGCGGATGCCCGGGCATCGCGCGCCCGTCGTTGGCGGTGATCCACACCGTCTCGGCCTCGGTGATGAGGTAGCCGATGGTGACGATGAGGCCGTTGTCGCGGATCACGACCCCGTTGCCGATGCGCTCGGTGCCGAGGATAGAGGCGGTGAAGCCATCCTCGGGAATGCGCGATGCGAGCCGGACCACCGCCTGCAGCGCGCGGTCGAGGTCGAAGTCGACCTCGGCGGCGACCGGCTGCATCTGCTGCGGGAACGACCAATGCGTGCTTTCCTTCATGAGCGGGAATATTACGCCTGCCCCGGGACGCACCCGGTCGACGCCGCTTAACCAGCGGACACGATGGCGAGCCAGCCGAGCGGACTGTGCGCGCGCGCGATGCCGAACATCGCGACGAACGCGAGGAGCGCCGCGCCGAACGCCACCGCGCGGGCGCGCCGCGTGCGGGCGCGCCGCAGCGCGAGAACCCCGAGCACGATGTAGACGACGAGCAGCACGAGCTTGACCGTGAGCCAGTGGTTGGCGAACAGCGCCGAGGGCAGCATCGCCACGAGCAGCACCCCCGCGGCGAGCAGCACGGTGTCGATCGCGTAACTCGTGTAGCGCACGTGCGCGGCCATCGCGATGCGCTCGTGTCCGGCTTGCACGAGCACCCCGCGCACGAGAAACACGGCTCCGCTCACCAGCACGGCCCCGACATGGACCGCCTTCACCTGCGCGTACCAGGCGAGCAACGCACTCACGGGACAATCAAATCGCGCGCGAGAACTGCGCCGGAGCCGCGCCCGAGCGGTCGAGGTAACGGTCGAAGCACATCGCGATGTTGCGCAGGAGCAGGCGTCCGCGCGCCGTGGCCTCGATGCGCTCCTTGCCGACGCGCACGAGGCCGTCGTCCACCAGCGGCGCGAGGCGCGCGAGCTCGTCGCGGAAGTAGCCGGCGAAGTGCACGGCGTAGCGGCGTTCCAGCGCGCGCACCGGAACCTCGCCGTGGCACATGAGGTGCTGGATCAGCTCGGCGCGCAGCCGGTCGTCGGCCGACAGCGTAAGACCGCGGCACACCGGCAACCGCCCGGCGTCGATCGCCGCCTCCCATCCGGGCAGGTCGCGCGCGTTCTGGCTGAAGGTGGCGCCGATGTGGCTGATGGCACTCACCCCGAGGCCGATCAAATCGCTGTCGGCGTGCGTCGTGTAGCCCATGAAGTTGCGGTGCAGATCCCCGCGCGCCTGCGCCTGCGCAAGATCGTCGCCCGGCAGCGCGAAGTGGTCCATGCCGATGTAGACGTAGCCGGCCGCGGTGAGCTTGTCGATGGCAAGCTCGAGCAGCGCGAGCCGTTCCATGGGGGCAGGCAGCTGCGCGGCGTCGATGCGCCGCTGCGCCTTGAACACGTGCGGCAGGTGCGCATAGCCGTAGATCGCGAGGCGGTCCGGGCGCACGTCGATCACGGTCGCGAGCGTGCGCGCGAACCCTGCGGGCGTCTGCCGCGGCAGGCCGTAGATCAAGTCGACGTTGACCGAGCGCATGCCGTGGCGCCGGCAGGCGTCGATGAGGGCGAGTGTCTGCGCCACCGATTGGCGGCGGTTCACCGCTTCCTGCACCGCGGGGTCGAAGTCCTGCACGCCGAGGCTCGCGCGGTTGAAGCCCACCGCCGCCAGCGTGGCGACGTCGGCGGGCGACAGCGTGCGCGGGTCCACCTCCAGCGACAGGTCGCGATCGTCGCGGTCCGTGAAGTGAAAGTGCCCGCGCAGCGTATCGACGACCTCGCCCAACTGCGCAGGCGTGAGGAAGTTCGGCGTGCCGCCGCCGAAATGGAGCTGCACCACCTCGCGGTCGCGGTCGAACAGATCGGCCACGAGCGCCGTCTCGCGCGCGAGGCGCCCGACATACACACCCGCGCGCGAGCGGTCGCGCGTGATCACCCGGTTGCAACCGCAATAGAAGCAGGGGCTCGTGCAAAACGGGACATGCACGTACAACGACAGCGGGCGCGGGATGGGATCGCCGTTGCTGTCGCGGGCCGCCTCGCGCAGCGCTTGTGCGTCGAAGCCGGACGTGAACTGCGGGACCGTGGGGTAGGACGTGTAGCGCGGCCCCGGGCGGTCGTAGCGGCGCAGGAGCTCGCGGTCGAACGGAAGCGTGGCAAGCGATGGCATGCTCGCGAGAATGCCTGTCAATCGCACAACGCGCCATGACGCAGGTCAAGCGCCGCCGGCCGGCCCGGGGAAGTTCAGGATCGAAGCAAATGCCCACGAGGCCGGGTCAGAATTTCCCGGCCTGGTAGTCCTTCACGGCCTCGAAAATCTCCTCGTTCGTGTTCATCACGAACGGGCCGTACTGCGCGATCGGCTCGCCGAGCGGCTTGCCCGCGATCAGGAGCGCGCGCGCGGCCGCCGGCGCCCGCAGCACCACGCCGTCGCTGCCGGCGTCGTTGCGCAAGATCGCCATGCGCTGCACCGGCACGTCGGTCGCTTCGATCTGCAAGCCTCCGCGATACACGTACACGAACGCGTTGTGCCCCGCGGGCAGCGCTTGCGCGAACGACGCCCCCGCGGGCAGCTCGAGGTCGAGGTACAAAGGCTCGGTCACCTCGCGCTGCATCGCCCCCGCCACGCCGTGACTCGCACCGGCGATCACCCGGACCTTGACCCCTTCGGGGGTGACGAGCTCGGGAATCTCGGCGCTGCCGATGTCGCGGTACCAGGGCGCGCGCATCTTGTCCTTCGCCGGCAGGTTGAGCCAGAGCTGGAAGCCTTCCAGGCGCCCCTCTTCCTGCTCCGGCAGCTCGGAGTGGATCACGCCCCGGCCGGCGGTCATCCATTGCACGCTGCCGTTGGTGAGCAGGCCTTCGTGTCCTGCGTTGTCGCGGTGGCGCATGCGGCCGGCGATCATATACGTGACCGTCTCGAAGCCGCGGTGCGGATGATCCGGGAAGCCGCCGATGTAGTCCTGCGGGTTGTCGGTGCCGAAGGCGTCGAGCATGAGGAACGGGTCGAGCCGGCGCTGCAGCGGCTGCGTGAGCACGCGCGTGAGCTTCACCCCCGCGCCGTCGGAGGTCGCCTGGCCCGTGATCAGCCGCTCGAGGGTGCGCGGCTTGGTAACCGTTTCGTGGTGAAGGATGCTGGTCGTCATGTCGTTCTCCGGTTGCGTCAAGCTGCCACGGCGTCGATTTCGTCGTAGGCGGCGGCGATCCCCGAGCGCTCGGCGTCCGCGCCCATCGCGAGTCCTTCGGCGTAGAGGAAGGTGAGGTCGCTCATGCCGAGAAACGAGAGCACCGTCGTAAGGTAAGACACTTGCGTATCCGCCGGCGTGTTGCGGTAGCGGCCGCCGCGTGCGAGCGCCACGTACACCTTCTTGCCCTTGAGCAGGCCTTCGGAACCGTTCTCCGTATAGCGGAACGTGACGCCGGCGCGCGCGATCGCGTCGATCCAGTTCTTGAGCTGCGCCGGCACGCCGAAGTTGTACATCGGCACACCCAGTATGACGATATCTGCGGCCGCGATCTGCGCAATCAAGGCGTCGTCCAGGGCTACGCGCGCGGCCTGCGCCGCGCTGCGCTGCGACGGCGGCGTGAACAGCGCGCCCAGCGCTTCCTCGTCGAG
>JADLEZ010000387.1 GCA_020845855.1 Burkholderiales bacterium | reverse complement strand
GCGGCCGCGCGCGCCGCGCTGGTGCGGCCGGCGGCGCGTTTGCCGGTGGGAGGGACGCGGACGCGGGGCATGGCGCATTCTAGCATCGGCGACAAATATGAAAATCACTTTCATAATTTACGTGGCGCCGCTGGCGCTAGAATCCGCGGCATGGTCGACTCGCAACCGGCGGTGCTGGCGGCGCTCGACGCGCAGCGCGTGTGGTCGCACTGCGAGGCGCTCGGCAGCCTGACGGAGATGGAAGGCGGGCTCACCCGCGTGTTCCTATCGTCGCAGCAGCGCGAGGCGAACGCGCGGGTGCTCGCGTGGATGGGCGCTGCGGGCATGGCCGCCCACGTCGATGCGATCGGCAACTGCGTGGGCCGCTACGAAGGCGAGCGCCCCGGGCTGCCGTGCCTCATGCTGGGCTCGCATCTGGACACCGTGCGCGACGCGGGCAAGTACGACGGCACGCTCGGTGTGGTGTCCGCGATCGAGTGCGTCGGGGCGCTCCATGCCGCCGGCACCCGCCTGCCGTTCGCGATCGAGGTGCTGGGCTTCGGCGACGAGGAGGGCGTGCGCTTCGGCTCGACACTACTCGGCAGCCGCGCGGTCGCCGGCACGCTGGATCTCGCGCTCCTCGACAAGCAGGACGCGGGCGGAACGGCGATGCGCGACGCGCTCGCGCAATTCGGCCTCGATCCCGCGGGCATACCCGCCCTCGCGCGCAAGCCGGGCGAGGTGCACGCGTACGCGGAGTTGCACATCGAGCAGGGTCCGGTGCTGGAAGCGGAAGGATTGCCCGTCGGCGTGGTGACCGCGATCAACGGCGGCAATCGCTTCGCGGTCGAAGTGACCGGGACCGCGGGGCACGCCGGCACCGTGCCGATGACGCTGCGGCGCGACGCGCTCGCGGCGGCGGCGGAATGCGTGGCCGCGGTGGAGCGCATCGCGGGATCGATGCCTGAGGTGGTCGGCACCGTCGGCCGCATCGAGGCGCTGCCGGGTGCGATGAACGTGATCCCGGGCAAGGCCGCGTTCTCGGTGGACGTGCGCGCGCCGACCGACGGCCAACGCCGCATCGCGGTCGCGGCGATCCGCGGCGAATTCGAGGCGATCGCGCGCCGCCGGCGCGTCGAGCTCTCGATGACGCCCTTGTGGGAGGCGAAGACCGCGCCCTGCGCGCAAGCCCTGCAGGACCAGATCGCGCGCGCGATCGCCGGCGAAGGGCACGCGGTGCGCCACCTGCCGTCGGGTGCCGGCCACGACGGCATGGCGCTCGCCGACTTGGTCCCCATCGGCATGCTGTTCGTGCGCTGCAAGGACGGTGTCAGCCACAATCCGGCGGAGGCGGTCACGCTCGCCGACGTCGAGGCGGGCCTGCGTGTCTTCGCCCGCTTCGTCTGCTCGTTCACGCCGCCATGACGTCGGCTACGAAGGTCATCCACGATTTTCTCGCCGCGCACCGGCGCGAGGCGGAAGGCTTCCTCGCCGATCTCGTGCGCATGCCGTCGGACAATCCGCCGGGCGACTGCGCTCCGCACGCCGAGCGCACGGCGCGCCTGCTCGAAGGTATGGGTTTCACCGTCGAACGCCACGCCGTGTCGCAGGAGGCGGTGACCGCGACCGGGATGGCGAGCTGCGTGAACCTGGTCGTGCGCGTGCGCTTCGGCGAGCGTGGGGGCGCCACGATTGCGCTCAACGCCCACGGCGACGTGGTGCCGCCGGGCCGCGGCTGGACCGCGGACCCGTACGGCGCGGAAGTGCGCGACGGTGTGATGTACGGACGCGGCGTCGCGGTGTCGAAATCCGACTTCGCGACCTACACCTTCGCGCTGCGCGCGCTGCTGGCGGCCGCGGCGAAAGGCGCGCGCTTCGAGGGCGCCGTCGAGCTCCACTTCACGTACGACGAGGAAGTCGGCGGGGCGATCGGTCCCCGTTGGCTGCTCGCGCAGGGGATCAGCAAGCCAGACTACGTCATTTCCGCGGGCTTCGCGTACGGCATCACCACCGCCCACAACGGCTGCCTGCACCTCGAAGTGGAGGTGACCGGCAAGTCCGGGCACGCGGCCGAGCCCGAGAAGGGCGTGGACGCGCTGGAAGCCGCGACCGGCGTGCTCGCCGGCCTGTACGCGTTGCGCAAGTCCTACGCGCACACGCGATCGGCGGTCCCGGGCATCGCGTCGCCGACACTCGTGGTGGGACTGGTCCGCGGCGGCATCAACACCAACGTGGTGCCCGATAACGTCGTGTTCCGCATCGACCGGCGCATCATCCTGGAGGAAAATCCGGCGGAGGTGGAGGCCGCGCTCACCGCGAACATCCGCGAGTTGGCGGCAAAGTGGCCGGGCATCCGGGTCGAGGTGCGGCGCATCCTGCTCGCCGTGCCGTTCGTGCCGATCGCGGGGCAGGACCGGCTCGTGTCGGCGTTACAGCGGCACGGCGAGGCGATTCTCGGCGAGCCGCTGCGCACGCACGGGGTGCCGATCTACACCGACGCGCGCCTGTACACCAGCGCGGGCGTGCCCGCGGTGCTGTACGGCGCCGGGCCGCGCACGCTGGTCGAAGCCAACGGCCACCGCGCCGACGAGAAGCTCGTCCTCGAGGATTTGCACAAGGCAACCCTGGTCGTCGCGCTGGCGCTCAGCGATCTTCTGCAGTGAGTCCAGCTTCCCCACGGGGGGAACCTACGAGCACCGATCACGTCCCGCGCCTGTGGCGGCGCACTTGCGCGCTCGGCGTCGCGCAGATCGTGTCGTGGGGAACGCTCTTCTACACCATCGCGGTCCTCGGCCGCGCGATGCGCGCCGACACCGGAGTGGGCGAGTTGTGGCTGTTCGGCAGCTTCACCGCGGGACTGTTCGCGTCCGGACTCGTGTCGCCGTGGGTGGGGCGCGAGATCGACGCGCGCGGCGGGCGCCGCGTGCTCGCCGGCGGATCGGTCCTGGCGGCGCTCGCCTGCGCCACGCTCGCCACCGCCGCCGGACCGCTCGGCGTGCTCGCGGGCTGGCTCGTCGCCGGCGTGGCGATGGGGGCGTGCCTGTACGACCCCGCGTTCGCGACGCTGCACCAGATCGCCGGCACGGCGTATCGCCACGCGGTGACGGCGCTCACGCTCTTCGGCGGTTTCGCGAGCACCGTGTTCTGGCCGCTGTCGCAATACATTCTCGACACCGCCGGCTGGCGCATGGCGTTCGCCGCCTACGCCGTGCTGCATCTTGTAGTGTGCCTGCCCATTCACCTGTGGAGCGTGCCGGCCGGCCGTGTGCCGCACGCGCCGGTTCCGCGCGCGGACGCCCCGCCGGCGGCGGCGGCGCACGGAGGTCCCGCGTTCTGGTGGCTCGTCACCGCGTTGTCGCTGGCGGCGTTCATCGGCTCCGCGGTGGCCGCGCATCTCATCGGATTGCTGGTGGCGACCGGCCTGTCCGCGCGTGACGCGGTCCTGGTCGGCTCGCTGATCGGGCCGATGCAGGTGGCCGGGCGCATCATGGAGTTTGCGTTCAGTCGCCACGTGCGCGCGGTCGCCGTCGGCGCCTTCGCGTTCGCGCTGATGGCCGCCGCGCTCGCGATCATGACCCAGGTGCGCGGCGCGTGGATCGTCGCCCTCGCGTTCGCGATCGCCTACGGCTGGGCCAACGGCGTCATGACCATCGTGCGCGGCACCGTGCCCGCGGAACTCTTCGGCCACCGCGACTACGGCGCGTTGCTCGGGCGCCTCGCGATGCCGCAGTTCGTGGTGAAGGCGGCGGCGCCGTTCGCGATGACGCTCCTCTTCCTCGTCGATCCCGACCGCGTGCTGTCGGCGTACGCGCTGTTCGCCCTCGGGGTCGCGGGAGTCGTGGCGTATCGGGCCGCGGTGGCGGCAGCACGCAAGTAGCGTCGGATTCGTATCTTCGCGAGCAGGGTCAGAGCCGATTTTCTGCTACGCCTCGGCACTCCGGCCCCTGGTGCTGCCGCGACCGCATGACGAAAATCGGATCTGACCCTACCTACGGCACCCGGTGGTCGTCGCTCGGCGAGCGGCGGCGGACTTCCGCGTCGACCGCGATCTCCTGCATGGTGCCGTCGGCGTTGCGCAGCACCAGCGTGAGCGGCACGCGGTCGCGCAGCTTGAGCGGCCGGGCAAGACGCTCGAGTACGACGCGCGTGCCGCCGGGCGCAAGCTTCACCGTCGCGCGCGGCGGCAAGGCGAGCGCGAACGGCGGATCCTGCCGCGTTGCACCGGAAACGAGGCGCACCCTGCCGGCGAGCGTTGAGCGCACCTCGACGAGCGTGGCACCGCCAGAGCTCATGATCTGCATGAACGCCTCCGTCGACGCGCCGGCGGCCGCGGGCCGCGTCCACGGCTCGGCCACCGAGAAGACGCCGGCGCGGGCCGGGACAGCGGCAAACAGTGCGCACGCGACGAGCGCGGCGGCATGGGCGGCGAGGGTCATCGCCTCATCGTAAGCGGCAACGCGCAGCGCTGTCACGCAGGAATAACCGCCGCGGGCGTCCTGTTGGCCTTGGCGTCGTGTGCAGGAGGGCATCATGAGCACCGCGTTCCGCTTCCTTGCCGGCGTCGTTTGGGTTAAACTTCCGTCTCATGCCGTTGTCATAACGGGTTTCGCGGGAGATTTCGCCATGCCCATCGCACTCCGCCTTGCGGCGGCGCTCGTGCTCTTCGTCTGCACTTCGCTCGCGCACGCTGCCTTTCACATGTTCCGCATCGACCAGGTGTACAGCAGTGCCGACGGCAGGGTGCAGTTCGTCGTGCTGCGCGAATGCTGCAACACGAATGGCGAGAGCGTGTGGACCGGCCAGGCGCTGCGCTCGACCGGCCCGGACGGCGCCAACGCCAAGACGTTTACGTTCCCCAAGGACCTGCCGAGCACCGAGACCGGCCAGAAGTTCGTGCTGGTCGCCACCCAGGGTTACGCCGCGCTCGGCATCGTCACTCCCGACTTCATCATGCCCGACAACTTCCTGCCCATCACGGGCGGGACGCTGAGCTATGCCGCCGTGCATCAGATCTCGTTCTCCTCGATCCCGACCGACGGCGCGAGCGCGCTCAGCGGCACGGGCGACATCGTCAATAACGTCGCCACCAACTTCGCGGGTGACTTCGGCAGCATTGTCGCAACCCCCGGTACCCCCTCGTCGGCGCCCTCGGTCGAGTTCTACAACGCGTCGCTCGACCACTACTTCATCACCCACGTCCTGGCCGAGATCGCCATCCTCGACGCGGGCCTGCAGACCAAGGGGTGGGTGCGCACCCAGCAAACGTTTCGCGTCTATACGAGCCCGGCAGCGGGCACGTCGCCGGTATGCCGCTTCTACATCCCTCCGGGGAAAGGCGACTCGCATTTCTACGGCCGCGGAACACAGGAGTGCGAGGCGACGGGACGCGACAACCCCACCTTCGTCAACGAGGACCCGCAGTTCTTCCACGTGATGCTGCCGCAGGCGGGAAACTGCGCGCCGCCGACCGTTCCCCTGTACCGCGTGTTCAGCAACCGCAACGACGCCAACCACCGCTACATGGTCGACCGCGCGATCCGCGACCAGATGACCCAGCGCGGCTGGCTCGCGGAAGGCGACGGCCCCGACCGCGTGGTCATGTGCGTGCCGGGTCCGGACGCGGCGCTGCGCGCCGCGCGGCCCAAAGCGCGGCCGGCAGGGTAAGCGATCGCGGTGCACCCGGAGGGTGCCACAGCCTTATCCGCAGCAGCCGCGCGCGGCTTCGCCTTGCAGGCGGTGGCGGATGTCAAGGCCTGACGAGGCAAGACCGACAGGCGCTTCAGCCCGCGGCGCTCGCCGGCCCGGCCTTGCGGGTATAGACGGGGTCGTTGAAAAGCGAGCCGACGGTGACGCGTGCGATGTCGGGGTGCTCGGTGACCTCGTACAGCATCGGCGTCAAGAGCTCCTCGAAAATACCGCGCAGGCTGCGGGCGCCGGTCTTGTATTCGATCGCGAGTTCCGCGATCTGCTCGAACACTTTCGGCTCGATCGCGAGGTCCACACCTTCCTCGGCGAAGATCTCGCGGAACTGGTTCTGCAGCGAGTTGCGCGGCTCGGTCATGATGCGCACCATCATCGCGCGGTCGAGGTCGTGGAAGCGCGCGATGATCGGCAGCCGCCCGGTGAACTCGGGGATGAGGCCGTACGTGAACAGATCGGTGGGCTTGACCCGCGTATTGAGGCGGTCGAGGATGCGCTGGTTGTCGCCCTTGGAGGTGGCGATGAAGCCGTAACCGTGGGTCTGCGACGCGATGATCTCGTCGAGCCCGACGAAGGCGCCGCCGCAGATGAACAGGATGTCGGTGGTGTCCATGTAGCGGCCGTCGGCGAGCTTGACCTGCGCGCCCTCCATGATCTTGAGCAGCGAGTGCTGTACCGACTCGCCCGAGCTGCCCTGCTGCTGCCCCGGCGCCTTGAGCTTGTCGATCTCGTCGATGAACACGATGCCGGTCTGCGCCTTCGCAATGTCACCCTGCGCCTTTTCCACGAGGCGGGTGAGCATCGCCTCGATCTCCTCGTTGACGAAGCGCGTGTTGGCGAGCGAGGTCGCCTCCGCGGTGACGAACGGGACGCCCAGGAAGTGCGACAGCGTCTCGCACAGCAGCGTCTTGCCGGTGCCCGAGGAGCCGATCAGGAGCACGTTGCTCTTGATGCGGCCCGCGGTCCTCTCGCGCGACTGGCTGATCTTGCGGTAGTGCGCGTACACGGCGACCGCGAGGGTCTTCTTCGCATCCTCCTGGCCGATCACGAACTGGTCGACGTAGCGCAGGATGATGCTGGGCTTGAGGCTGTGGCTGAGCACGGGCGGCTAAGGGGTTGGCGAGCCTTGTCACGGTAGCAGCACCACGCCCTGCAGGGCAAGTCGTGGCCGTCAGGCGGTCGGGTGACGCGATTTCCGCCCGCCCGCGTTACGCGCCCGCCGGCAGCCAGTAGAACGCGATGCCGAGGATCGCGTACACGGCTATGAGCTGCACACCCTCCATCCAGTTCGACTCGCCGTCCTGCGAGATCAGCGCCATGATCGCCACCGACAGCGTGACCGCCAGCACCTCGAAGTTGGTGAAGATGAGGTCCATCGGCCGCGGCCCGATGAAATAGCTCAGGAACACCATCACCGGCGCGACGAACAGCGCGATCTGGATCGACGAGCCGACCGCGATGTTGATCGCGATGTCCATCTTGTTCTTGAACGCCATCAGCACCGCGGTCGAGTGCTCCGCCGCGTTGCCGATGATCGCGACCAGGATCACGCCGACGAACACCTCGGTCATGCCGAACGTCTGCGCGGTCTGCGTCACCGCGCCGACCAGGAACTCGCTCATGAGCGCGACCAGCGCGGTCGCGACGAGCAGCACCAGTAGCGACTTGCCCGTGGACCAGCCCTGGGTGCCGATCGCGTCGTCGGCGTCGTCGCCGTGGCCGCCCGCATACAGGTGCTTGTGCGTCTTGAGCGTGAAGAAGAGCGAGAGCACGTAGGTGATGATCAGGATGACCGCGATCTCGAGCGAGAGCTCCTGCTCGGGGACCTGCGTGCCGCCGCTGACGACCGCGAAGTGGAAGATCGCCGGCACCACGAGGCCGATCGCCGCCAGCGTGAGCATGGTGGTGCCGAGGTTGGCGGCGGTCTTGTTGAACGACTGGATCGAGTACTTGGCGCCGCCGACCAGCGCGCTCAAGCCGAACACGAGCAGGATGTTGCCGATGATCGAGCCGGTGATCGACGCCTTCACCACGTCGTACAGCCCGGCGCGCAGGGCCATGATCGCGATGATGAGCTCGGCGGCGTTGCCGAACGTCGCGTTGAGGAGACCGCCCACGCCTTCGCCCACGTGCTCGGCCAGGTGCTCGGTGGCCTTGCCCATGAGCCCGGCGAGCGGAATGATCGCGAGGCAGGCCGTGACGAAGATCCATTCCGCGCTGGCGTGCACGATCCACTCGAGCGCCATCGCGATCGGGACGAAGACCAGGAGCAGATTGAGGATGTTCTGGACCGAGAATAAGCCGCGCATCGACGCTTC
>JADLEZ010000386.1 GCA_020845855.1 Burkholderiales bacterium | reverse complement strand
GTCGTACGTGAACGCCGGCACGAATTCGGCCGAGCAGTTGCGGTAGTTCGCGCGGTTCACACCCCGGTACAGCCCGGACCAGTCCTTGTGGCGGAACGTCAGGCGCTGCACCGTCTTGGCCACCTGGGTGCCATCGACCGAGTACTCGAGGCGCGCGCTGTCCACACCGTTCGCCTCGAACGTGAGATTCCCCACGGGGGCCGCCGTCACTTTCGCCGGGTCGACCGGGCCGCCGAGCCAAGGGCCGGACATGCGATACAGCGGCCCGGAGAAGCCGGGGTTGCCCTGCATGTCCTGGCCATAGCGCTGCGCCTGGGCGACGAGCCAGGTTGGCACGCCGGTGGTCCCATACGCAAACAGCACGACGAACGCGATGCCTTCCTGCTGCGTGACGCTCAAGCCCCACCCCGGCTCGCTCGGCGAGTACCAGTGGTCCGAGACGTTGCTCGCCGCCGCGGGAGCGATCCAGCACGACACGGCCGCGAGGGCCGCCAACAATGCGTTACGGCAATTCATTGCGCTACTTCCTTTGGGGTTGTGGGACGCCGCATCATCGGCGTCTCCGACTGACGAATCGCTGACGGATACGGCTCATCGAACTACCTCCGCGATCCGCGCTTCGGGGCTGATTCGTCCTCGGGGCTTGGCCTCCTTGTCCCGCCTGCGTCATGCCCCGCGTTGCCGTTCCGCCTGTCATACATTACAATGGACGTATGACATCGCGCGCCCGCATTCTCTCCGTCCGCCTGCAAACCTCGGTGGCCGACGCCCTGGACCGGTACTGCGACGCCACCGGCATGTCCAGGACTCGGGTCGTGCATCAAAGCGTCGCGCAAGACCTCGTGGAGCGGACCGCCCCGTCGCTCGGCGCGCTGGCCGAGGCGGTGCTTCCTGCGCCGCGCGACGGCTCGTCGAGGCCGCTGGCGAGCCGTCAGCAGCGATACCGGGACCGCGTGCGTGAGAAGCGTCGTCGTTGACTCGGGCTTCCTAATCGCGCTGTTCGACGAGACGGACACGTTCCATTCCCGTTGCCGCAACTGGCTGCGGGACTACCGGGGCAAGTTCCTGACGACTGAGGCGGTCCTCACCGAGACCATGGCCTTGCTGTCCACGACGCAGCAGTTGCGGTGCCTCGAGTGGCTCGCGAACGCCAGCGCCGCGAGCCTCCTCGAGGTCGACCGTGCACCGCTCGACTTCGGCGCGATCGAACGGCTCGCCCGCAAGTATCGCGATCAGCCTATGGATTTTGCCGACGCTTCGGTTGTTCTGCTCGCGGTCCGGATGGGCGTGCGCGAGATTCTCACCGCCGACAGGCGCGACTTCGCCGTGTATCGCGGCGCACGCGGCGCGCGGTTCATCGACGTCCTGGCCGGACCGTCAGGCAGCGCTCGCTAGCGACCTTCAGCGGGCGAAATCGGCGTGGCAGGCTTCCGCGGCGGCCACACCGCTGCGCACCGCGGCTTCGAGCGTGGCGGGAAACTCGTCGTTGACGTAGTCGCCGGCGAGGTAGACACCCGGCGCGAGCCGAGGTCCTGCGGGGCGCAGCCGCGCCGGCGTGCAGGCGTAGGTCGCGCGCTTTTCGGTGATGACGAACGACCACACGCAGGCCGGCAGCGTGGGCACCAGGCGGCGAAGCTGCGCGTCCACGTCGCGCGCGAGCGCGTCGTGCGGTTGCGCGAGGTGCGGGCCGTTGGCGCTGATGACGACCGCGAGCATCTGCGCGATCGGGGGCGCACCCGCGCCGCGCGCGTGGGCGACGATGTCGGGCCGGTCGAGCACCCACTGGCCGGGTGCGTCGTCCAGCCGCGCCACCGGCCCGGGCATCCGCACCCGCTCGGCGTAACCCAGCCAGATCGTGCAGATGGCCTCGTACGCGAGAGGCGCGAGGGCTTCGACCGCGTTGCGCAGTCGCGCGTCGGCCGCGAGCGCTTCCGGAGTGAATGCGTGCGCAAGCTGGTGCGGCCCGACCGCCACCACGACTGCGCTGGCCGGCATGCGTTGCCCGTCGCACACCACGCCACCCACATCCGCAACCTGGCCTCGCGAGTCGAGGTTCACCGTCCCACCGTGCGCATTGACGTAGCGCGCGGCGGGCTCGGGAAAGAACGCGGAAAGGTCGGTGGCCGGCAAGATGAAGTCGCAGTCGTCGCCGCGCCGCGCGAACGCTTCGCGCAGCACGTTGGTGAACACTTGCGCCGATGCGGTCGCGGCCGGCGTGTTGAGCGCGGCCAGGTTGAGCGGCTCCCACAGGAGCCTCGCGACCCGCGGCGGCAGCGACGCGAGCAGTTGCGCGACCGTTTCGTCCGCCGGACGCAGGAACTTGCCGCGCCGGATGGCTTGGAACCACGCGAGGTTCGCCAGGCGCTCGCCGAGGGTGAGGCCGCTCGCGGCGACGAGCCCGATCAGGAGCCCGAGGCGGCCGGGGGCGCGCCGTGCCATGAGAGTCAGCGCGTCGGGCTGATTGCCCGCGAACGGGACGATGGCGAGCGGCCGTCGGACCATGCTCGCTCGCTCCTTCCCGTGCACGCGCGCGACGAGCTCGAGCGTGCCGCGATACGCACCGAGCATCAGATGCTGGCCGTTGTCGAGCGGCAATCCGTCGCGCTCGACACGCCGCGCGCGGCCGCCGAGCACGGGCGCCGCCTCGTGAAGCGCGCAGCGCACGCCGCGGGAGGCGAGCGTCACCGCCGCCGCGCAGCCAGCGTAGCCGCCGCCGATTATCGCGACCGGCGCGCGGTTGTCCATGCGATCCAGAGCTTGCGCAGCGGTGTGAGCGACGTGCGCCGGTCGAGCACCATAAAGCCGTCGCGCGCTATCTCGCAGAGCAGCGTGCGGTAGATCGCCGCCATGATGAGTCCCGGGCGCTGCGCCGCGCGGTCGGCTGGGGGAAGCTGGCCGAGCGCGCGTCCGTACCATTGCTCCGTGCGCTCGACCTCGAAGCGCATCAACGCGCGGAACGCGTCGGAATACTCTCCATGCAGCAGGGACGACACGGAGACGCCGAAGCGCGCGAGGTCCTCCTGCGGCAGGTAGATACGATCGCGGCGCGCATCCTCGCCGACGTCGCGGCAAATGTTGGTGAGCTGAAACGCGACCCCCAGGTCGCGCGCGTAGCCGCGCGTGGCGGCATCGGAGTAGCCGAAGATCTCCGCCGACAGGAGCCCGACCACGCCCGCCACGCGATGGCAGTAGAGCTCCAGCGCGGCGAAGTCGAGGTAACGGTTCTGTGCCAGGTCCATCGCCATGCCGTCGATGACCGTCTGGAAGTGCGCTTCCGGCAGCGCGAACTCGCGCACCACCGGCACCAGCGCCTGCGCGACCGGGTGCTGCGGCGTGCCGGCGAACGTGCGCGCGATCTCCTGCCGCCACCACGCGAGCTTGGCTTGCGCCACGCTCGCGTCGTGCACCTCGTCGACCACGTCGTCGACCTCCCGGCAGAACGCGTACAGCGCGGTGATCGCGCGCCGCCGCGGCGGCGGCAGGAACAGGAAGCTGTAGTAGAAGCTCGACCCGCTTTGCGCAGCTTTTTGCTGGCAGTACGCTTCCGGGGTCATTGAACGACCGCGCGGTACGCCACCGCGCACCAGTCCCGCTTGCGCAGCACCGGGCGCTTCGCGAACACGTCGCCCCCCGCGGCGTCGATGCGCGCGAGGATGCGCAAGCCCCCCTCGATCACGGCCGACAACTCCAGGCCGAGCCGCCAAGGCAGGCGCCGCGCCAGCGGCCGTCCGGAATGCAGCAGCGCGCGCGCACGCGCGGTTTCGAACGCCATCAACGCGCGCCAGCGCTCGTCGGCGCGGCTGTCGGCAATCTGCGCGAGCGGCACACCGAAGCGATCGAGATCCTCCTGCGGCAGGTAAACGCGGTCCTTGCGCCAGTCGACGGCGACGTCCTGCCAGAAGTTGGTGAGCTGCAGGCCGGTGCAGATGGCGTCGCTGTGCTGCTCGTCGACGGGACCGTGTACGCCGTACAAGGCGAGCAGCAGCCGGCCCACCGGGTCGGCCGAGCGCCGGGAATAATCGAGTACGTCAGCGTACGTCGCATAGCGTCCCACCGTCACGTCCTGGCGAAATGCCGAGAGCAGGGCGTGGAAGAGGTGCAGCGGCAAGCGGTGCGCGCGGATCGCGGTTGCGAGCTCGGGGAACGGCGGAACCTCCGGCGTGCGTCCGGCAGCAATCTCGCGCAGGTGCGCATCGAAGGCGTCGAGCTGCGCCAGGCGGACCGCGGGTGGCGCGTCGCCTTCGTCGGCAAAGTCGTCGGCCGCGCGCGCGAAGCGGTAGATCGCCATCACCGCCGGCCGCAGCGCCGCCGGGACGAGCCTCGACGCGACCGGAAAGTTTTCGTAATGACCTGCCGCCACGGAGGAAGGCTAGAAAGTCGCTGGAAAGGGCAAGGTTTCGGGCGGCCGCGAGTCCCCGGCGGGCCGGGCTGCCGTGCGAAAAGGCAACGCAAGACCTGCTATACTAACCCGTTCGGCGGACGCGGCTTCCCGGCCGGTCGAGCCTAAGCCCCGGACAACACCCGTTCGCGAAAGTGGCGGAACTGGTAGACGCACCAGCCTTAGGAGCTGGCGGGGCAGCCCGTGGGGGTTCGAGTCCCCCCTTTCGCACCATCCCAGGACAAGAGTTCACACATGCAGAGCACGTTGGAGACGCTGGGCGAACTATCGCGCCGCTTGCACGTGGCGGTGCCGTTGCAGCAGATCGAGGGCGAGGTGGGCAAGCGTCTCGCGCGCCTTGCCAAGACGGTCAAGGTGCCCGGCTTCCGGCCGGGGCACGTGCCGCTCAAGATGGTGGCGCAGCAGTACGGGCCGCAGGTGCGCTCGGACGTGATCACCGATGCGGTTCAACAAAGCTTCAACGAGGCGGTGCGCGAGCAGAACCTGCGCGTGGCGGGCAATCCGCGCATCGAGCCCGCCGCGGGGACCACGCCTTCCGAGGGCAAGCTCGAGTTCTCCGCCGTGTTCGAGGTGTACCCCGAGATCAAGGTGGGTGACGTATCGACGGCGTCCATCGACCGCCCGCAGGTCACGATCACGCCCGAGGACATCGACCGCACGGTGGACGTGCTGCGGCGCCAGCGCGCGAATTGGTCGAGCATCGACGGCCCGGTACAGGCCGGCGACCGCGCGAAGGTCGACTTCACCGGCACCATCGACGGCGCCGAATTCGCCGGCGGCCAGGCGAAGGACTTCGACATCACGCTCGGCGAGGGCCGCATGCTCCCCGAGTTCGAGGCCGCGCTTGCCGGCATGCAGGTCGGCGAAACGAAGTCGTTCGACCTCGCGTTCCCGGCCGACTATCACGGCAAGGACGTGGCGGGGAAGACGGCGCGCTTCACGATCACGGTCAAGGAGGCGTCGCACCCCACCGTTCCCGCGCTGGACAGCGCGTTCGCAACGGCATTCGGCATCAAGTCGGGCAAGGTCGAGGATCTACGCGCGGAAGTGGAAGGCAACCTCCGGCTCGAGCTCAAGCGCAAGGTCGAGGGCATCCTGCGCGACCAGGCGATGCGCGCGCTGCGCGAGAAAACGCAGCTCACGCTGCCGAAGTCGCTGGTGGAGCAGGAGTCGGTGATACTCATGCGGCGGATGGCGGCCAACCTCGTGCAGCAGGGCATGAAGGCCGAGGACATGAAGCTCGATCCCGGCATGTTCCGCACGCAGGCCGAGGAGCGGGTGGCGCTCGGCCTCATCATCGGCGAGCTGGTGCGCGGCGGGAACTTGCAGCCCAAGCCGGAGCAGGTGAAGGCGATGGTGCAGGAGGTTGCACAGACCTACGAGCAGCCGGAAGCGGTCGTCCGCTGGCATTACGAAAAGCCCGAGCGGCTCGCCGATTTCGAGGCGATGGCGATCGAGCACAACGTGATCGAGTGGGTGCTCGGCAAGGCGCAAGTGAAGGACGTGCCGACGCCGTTCGAGGCGCTGATGTCACCGAAATAGCGAAACAGGGTCAGATTCGAATTTCGCTTTGCGGGCGCGGCGGCAGAATTTCGCGGTGGTGCGGAAGGCGTAGCAGAAATTCGACTCTGACCCTGTTTCGCCGCTTGACGCCGGGAGGCGCCAGTCCCATCTTGTAGAAGTCCTGGCGGCTGCTGTACCCCACAGTCGCCGAGACCGTCCCCATTACCGCAGGAACCACGACCGTGACTTATCATTTCCCCATGCAGGCTACCCTACCCGATCCGACCGGCCTCGGTCTCGTGCCGATGGTCATCGAGCAGAGCGGCCGCGGCGAGCGCGCGTACGACATCTACTCC
>JADLEZ010000385.1 GCA_020845855.1 Burkholderiales bacterium | reverse complement strand
CTGTCGCCCCGATCCGTGGTGCTCGGCTGCGCCATGCTCGCGCTCTTCATGTCGGCGGTCGAGGTGACGATCGTCGCCACGGCGTTGCCGCAGATCGTCGGCAATCTCGGCGGGCTGTCGCTGTACACGTGGGTGTTCTCGGGCTTCCTGCTCACACAGGCGGCGACGATTCTCGTGTTCGGCAAGCTCGCCGACCTGTACGGCCGCCGCCCGGTGCTGATCGGAGGCATCGCGGTCTTCCTGGTCGGGTCGACGCTGTGCGGGTTCGCGTGGTCGATGCCCGCGCTGATCGCGTTCCGGCTCCTGCAAGGACTCGGCGCCGGCTCGATCCAGCCGATTGCGATGACCATCGTCGGCGACCTGTACACGCCGCGGGAAAGACCGCGCGTGCAGGGTTGGCTGTCGAGCGTCTGGGGCTTCGCGGCGATCGTCGGCCCGCTGGTCGGCGGGCTGATCGTGGAGGCGCTGTCGTGGCACTGGATATTCTGGATCAACGTCCCGGTGGGCCTGCTCGCGAGCCTCGGGCTGGCGCTGTTCCTGCGCGAGGACGTCGCGCGCCGGGCGCACCGCATCGACTACGCCGGCGTCGCGCTCTTCTGCGTGGCGATCGCGGCGCTGCTGGTGGCGGTGATGGAAGGCGGGGTGGACTGGCCGTGGATGTCGCTGCCCACGCTCGCCCTCGCCGGGACCTTCGCGGCGGCGCTCGGACTCTACCTGCGGCGCGAACGACGCGCACCGGAGCCGATGATCGATCTCGCGCTGTGGCGCTCGCCGCTTCTCGCGAGCGTCAACCTGAGCTCGCTTTTCGCCGGCGCGGCGATCATCGGCGTCACGTCGTTCGTGCCGATCTACGTGCAGGGCGTGCTCGGGCGCTCGGCGATCGTCGCGGGCTTCGCGTTGACGTCGATGTCGCTCGGCTGGACGCTGGCCGCGATACTGTCAGGCAGCCTGCTGCGCGCCCTCGACGCGCACCGCACCGTGCGCCTGGGCGGTGCGCTGCTGTTCTGCGGTGCGCTCGGTCTGGCCGTGATGCGGCCGGGCGCCGGGGCGCTTGTCGTGGGGGCGGCCGCGTTCGTCCTCGGGGTAGGCATGGGCATGCTCAACACGACGTTCGTCATCCTCATCCAGGGAAGCGTGCCTTGGGCACAGCGTGGCAGCGCGACCGCCTCCAACGTCTTCGCGCGCATGCTGGGAAGCACGTTCGGCGCCGCCGCGCTCGGCGCGGTGCTGAACGCGGCGCTGGGTCGGCGCCTGGCCGAATCGGCCGGCGCAGATGCGGGACTCGATAACCTGCGCCGCATGTTCGACAGCGCGGCGGGCATGTCGCTGCCTGGCGGGCAGCACCAGGCGCTCGTCGACGCCCTGGCGTATGCACTCGCACACGTCTTCTCCGGGCTCGCTGTCCTCGGCGCGCTCGCGATGGTGGCGGCCTGGCTCGTGCCGCGCCGCTCGGCGTTCGCCGACACCGGGAAACCCGGACCGGCGTGAGCCAACCGTAGATGCGGTCGCGCCGTACGCCGCCGGCTGATGACGAGCCGAATCAGGCGGCGCCCTGCTCGCGCTGGCCGCGGATCAGCGCGATCAGCTCATCCGCCGACGGCAGCAGCGCCGCGTCGCCCTCGGCGAGGATGCTGTCCGCCAACGCCCGCTTGTCCTGGTGCAACGCGACGATGCGCTCTTCGACCGTGCCCTTGGTCACCAGGCGATACACCGTCACCGGCCGCCCCTGCCCAATGCGATGCGCGCGCCCCATTGCCTGGTCCTCCGCGGCCGGGTTCCACCACGGATCGGTGATCAGCACGTAGTCGGCCGCGGTCAGGTTGAGCCCGAAGCCGCCGGCCTTGAGGCTGATCAGGAACAGGTCCCCTTCTCCCGCCTGGAACGCGGCCACACGGCGCGTGCGCTCGCCGGCGGGCGTGCTGCCATCGAGGTACTGGTACGCGATGCCGGCCGCGTCGAGCGGTTGCCGCAGCAGGGTCAGGAAGTCGACGAACTGGCTGAACACGAGCGCCTTGTGGCCGTTCGCGACGATATCCGCCGCGAGGTCCGCGAACGCCTGCACCTTGGCGCCCGCCACGCCGAGGTCCGGGCTCACGAGCCGCGGATCGCAGGCCGCGCGGCGCAGCCGCGTGAGCTGCACCAGGATGTTGAACCGCGCCTGACCCGCGGACTGCGTCGCGAGCGCAGTATCGGCGTCGGCAACCGCCTGCCTGCGCAACGCTTCGTAATACGCGGCTTCCGCCGGCGCGGGCGCGACCGCGAGCGAAAGCTCGGTTCGCGGCGGCAGCTCCTGCAGGACCTGCGCCTTGGTCCGCCGCAGCACGAACGGCCCGATCAGGCGCCGCAGCCGCTGCTGCGCCTCGCGGTCGCGGTCGCGCTCGATCGGACCCGCGAAACGCTCGGTGAAGCGCGCGATCGTCCCGAGCAATCCGGGATTGGCGAAGCGCATGATCGACCATAGCTCGGCCAGGCGATTCTCCACCGGCGTGCCCGACAGCGCGAGACGGAAGTCGGTGTCGAGGTCGAACACGGCCTGGGAGCGCTTCGCCGCCGCGTTCTTGATGGCCTGCGCCTCGTCCGCGATCACCGTATGCCAGCGCCGGGCGGCAAACCGCTCGCTCGCTTGCTGCAGAAGCGTATAGGACACCACGACGACGTCCCGCGGTCCGGCGGACGCGATCGCAGTCTCGCGCTCGGCCTCGCCGTAGATCGCGACGTTCAGCGTGGGGGCGAACCGCCGCGCTTCCGCGAGCCAGTTGCCGCATACGGAAGTCGGCGCGACCACCAGCGCGGGACCCGCATCGGCGCGCGCGAGCAGCACGGCGAGGCCCTGCAGTGTCTTGCCGAGCCCCATGTCGTCGGCGAGGCAACCGCCCAACCCCGCGCTCGCAAGGCGCATCGCCCAGCGATATCCGTCCTCTTGATACGGACGAAGCTCGGCCTGCAGCGACTTGGGCAAGGGCGCGGCGTCATCCTGTGCGCGCCGCAAGCGCTCGATGGCGCCGCGGAATGCGGCGTCCGTCTCGAGCGTTGCGCCCTCGAGCGCCTCGTCGAGCCAGAGCGCCGCGACCCGCGGCACGCGCAGGCCGTCGCGATCGGCCTCCGCGACCGCCGCGAGGTCCGCGAGCCTCGCCTTCAAGGAATGCGTCAGCGCGACGTACACGCCTTCGCCCATCGGCACGAACCGGCTGCGCGCTTGCGCGGCAGCGAGCACGTCCGCGAAGTCGAGCACCGTGCGCTCGTCGACCGCGACGCGACCGCCGAGCCTGAACCAGTCGCGCTCTGCCTTGACCACGAGACCGAGCCTGCGCGCATCGACGGTCACCACGCGCACCGGCTTGCCCTTGGGCCACTCGACGGCCGCAACCGCGGCAAGCGTGGGCAGCCGCTCGACGGCGCCGAGCGCGTGCTCGGCGTCGGCGATGACCCATTCGCAAGCGCCGTCTGCATCGGGCTCGTCGAGAAACGGCAACGCATCGAGCACCGTGTCGAGGTGCGCACGCTCCGCGGCAAGGTCGCGCCTGGCGCCGACGACCTCGCCGGCGATGGCCGCCATCAGCCGCGCGCGCCCGGCGCCGGGCGCGACGCGCGGACCCTGCGCGCCGAGCGGAGCCGCAACCAGGCGCAGCGCGAGGTGCTCGCCCACGGGCGAGAGCTCGGCACGCAGCCGTGCATCGGCGTCGACCTCGCGCGCGGCCTGCGCGTGATCGTCGTGCACCTGGAAATGCGCGGCCAACGCACGCAGCGTCTCCTGCAGCTCCTGCTGCGCGGCAGTGGGAACGCGGAACGCGCCTTCGACGAGCTGCGCCGCTCTGCGCTGCGCGTCGGTGAGCCGGATGACGCGCAGGCGCTTCGGCGAATCGCGCACGACCGTGATCGTGCGCAGCGCAGCCCGCTCGCGATCCGACCCCGGACCGGCATCGAAGTCGTCGTCGATGGCGTCTTCGTCGTGTACCGGCGGCGTCACGCGCATGCGATAGCTGTCCTTCTCCCGCACGACCTCGAGCTCGGGTGAGCCTTCCACCACATCGACGAACTGCTCCGGCGCATCGGCGAGCACGACGGCGGGATGACCGATGAGCGCGATGATCGCGGCGGCTCGATCCAGCACGCCATGGCGCGGACTGTAACGGTCCTTGCGGATCGCCCGCGCGACCTTGGCGTCCCACGGCGGCAGTCGCTCGTTGCCGGCGATGTGGCCGAGGCTCACGGACTTCGCCTTGCCGTAGCCGCGCGGTCCGCGCTTTTGCTCGAGCGGCTCGATCGCGTCGACGGTGCCGCGCTTGCCGAGCTCGATCGACCAGACGAGGCGTGCGGCGTCGGTTCCCGCGTCACCGCCGCCCTTCGCGGCCCCGAGCGACTGCAAGGCGGCCAGCACGTCGCGCCAGCGCTCGCGCGGCCCGGAAGCAAAGAAGCCCGCCGGCGGCTCGCCGCCGCGCAGCACGGCTTCGGCCGCGTCGACCTGGCTCACGAGCCAGCGGAATCCGACCCCCGCGAGCGCCGTGCGCAACGCGGCCGCGCGCGCCGCGACG
>JADLEZ010000384.1 GCA_020845855.1 Burkholderiales bacterium | reverse complement strand
TGGAAGAGCGCCTGGGCGTGCGGTTGTTCATCCGCGCCAATCGCCGCATCGCGCTCAGCGAGGCGGGCGAGGCCTTCCTCGCCCAAGCGCGCGCCGCCCTGCACCATGCCGACCTCGCCGGCAAGGCGGCGCGGCGCGCGGCGCGCGGCGAGACGGGCACGGTGATCATCGGCTATGTCAGCAGCGCGCTCGCCGAGCGCCCCTTCACCGGCGCGCTGGCCGCCTTCCGCGCGAGCTACCCGGACGTGGTCATCGAGATGCACCTGCGCCTGGCCGCCACCCATATCGAGGCGGTGCAATCGCAGACTGTGGACGTATCGGTCACGCGGGGTCCCATACCCTTGCTGCCCGAGGACTGCGAGCACTTCGTGCTGGCGCGCCAACCGATCGTCGTCGCCCTGCCGAAAACCCACCCCTTGCGCCGCAGCGCGAGCATTCCGCTGGCGGCCCTGGCGCAGGACACCCTGTTGCAACCCGAAGATCCGCCCGGCATCGGGTTGGCCGACACACTCCGCCAGATCATGGCCCGAGCCCGGTTCACGCCGCGGCGCACGATGCTCGTCAACGAGATGACCTCCACGCTGGGCCTGGTCGCCGCAGGCATGGGGGTGGCGTTGCTGCCCGCCTCGGCCCGCGCGCTGCGCATGCCCGGCGTGGCCTTCTGCCCGCTGGAGGCGGACGAGATCGCCTCCGAACTGGTGGCCGTGCACCGGCGCTTCGAGCGCGCGCCGGCCGTGCAGGCGCTGCTCTTGGGTCTGCGCGCCCAGGCACGAGTAGTTGGGTAATGCAGATCCCTCGCGCCTTCGCTCCTCGGGATGTTAGAACCCGACGTTCGCGCGGCCCTTGAGGGCGAGGATCTTCCGCGCGTCGTCCGGCGTCGCGATCTTTAGTCCCAGTCCTTCGATGATCTGGCGTACCGCGCGGACCTGGCTCGCGTTGGATTCGGCGAGCTTGCCGGGGCCGAGCCACAGGCTGTCCTCCAGTCCCACGCGCACGTTGCCGCCCATGGCCGCCGACATCGCGGCGATCGGCAGCTGGTTGCGCCCGGCGCCGAGCACGCTCCACCGGTACTGGTCGCCGAACAGGCGGTCGGCCGTGCGCTTCATGTGCGCGACATCGTCCGGGTGCGGGCCGATGCCGCCCAGGATGCCGAATACGCTCTGGATGAAGAGGGGCGGCTTGACCACGGCCCGCTCGAAGAAGTGGTGCGCCGTGTACAGGTGCCCGATGTCGTAGCACTCGATCTCGAAGCGCGTGCCGTTGTCCGCGCACGACGTGAGGATGTACTCGATGTCCTTGAACGTGTTGCGGAATACGCGCGAGTCCGACGTCTGCAGGTACTCGCGCTCCCATTCGTGCTTGAATTTGGTGAAGCGCTTCAGCATCGGGTAGAGTCCGAAGTTCATCGAGCCCATGTTGAGCGACGCGACCTCGGGCTCGAGCTGCAGCGCGGGCTGCAGCCGCTCCTCGATCGACATCGTCGCGGCGCCCCCGGTCGTGAAGTTGATCACGACATCCGAGCGGCGCTTGATGTCCGGCGCGAATTCGCGGAAATACTTCGGATCCTGCGTCGGGCGGCCGTCGACCGGATCGCGCGCGTGCAGATGGACGATCGCCGCGCCGGCCTCCGCCGCGGCCACCGCCGCATCGGCGATTTCACGAGGCGTCACCGGCAGATACGGCGACATCGATGGCGTATGGATCGAACCGGTGATGGCACAGGTGATGATGACTTTGCGGGATTCGGCCACGGACTGACTCCTCGTCGTTCAGGTTTCGGATTGATCGCGCTTGTGCCGCGCCAGTGCGAGCAGGCGGCGGTCGCGTTCGGCCATCCTGCGGTCGCGCTCGGCCGCGGTCGGGGCGTCACCCAGCGCTGCCGCGACACGTGCCACATTTTCGCTGTCCCACACGGCCGGCGCCGGCGGCTCGGCCGCCAGCTTGCGATAGATGCCGCTGTAGCGCGCGCAATAGTCTGCCACGCCGCCCGGCGCGTTCAGCTCGATGGTCGCAAACGGGCCCATGAACGACCACCGCAGTCCGAGGCCGTGCGCGACCGTCTTGTCCAGGTCCTCCGGCGACACGTAGCCCTCGCCGACCAGCCGCATCGCCTCGTTGAGCAACGCCCCCTGCAGGCGGTTGAGGACGAACCCGTCCAGTTCGCGCCGTACGACGATGGGCACCTGTCCCACGTCCGTCATCGTTGCGCGCGCGCGCTCGATCGTGGCGGCGCTGGTCCACGGCGCGCCGCACAGCTCGACGATCGGCACCAGGTGCGGCGGATTGACCGGATGCGCGACGAGGCAGCGCGCCCGTCCATTCAGCATCTGCGTGAACCGCGACGCGACGATCGCCGAGGTCGAGCTGGCGAGAATGGCGGTTGCCGGCGCCGCCGCGTCCAGCGTCCGGTACACGTCGCGCTTGACGTCGACCTGCTCGGGCAGGTTCTCCTGTACCCATGCCGCATCCGCCAGCGCGTCCTCGATCCGGCTCGCCATCGTCACGCGCGCGACCGCGCCCGCGGCGTCCGCGCAGAGGCCGATCGCCTGCTGTTCGGCGAGGCTGGCGGCGATGTGCCCGCGTGCGGCGTCGAGCTGCGCGGGCACGTTGTCGAAAAGGCGCACGGTCCAGCCGGCGCGCGCGAACACCATCGCCCAAGCGCGGCCGACCAGGCCTGCGCCAATGATTGCCGCTGTACGTTCCATGAGCATTCCCCGCGTTCACATCCAGAGGACGCGCCGGCGCAACTCGAGGTCGTCGCGCAGCGCCGCCGCCGGCCCTTCATGGACGACGCCGCCGCGCTCGAGCACGTAGGCCCGGTCCGCCAGCGCGAGGACCAGGTCGAGATTGTGCTCGACGATGACGATCGACAACTCCCGCCGCAAGCGGTCGAAAGCCTCGAACAGCTCCTCGACCACCGCCGGCGCCAGGCCTTCGAACGGCTCGTCGAGCAGCAACACGCGCACATGTCCCGACAGCGCGCGCGCGACCGCCACCATCTGCTGCTCGCCGCCGGACAGGAAGTCCGCCGGCGTGTCGAGGCGTTTGCGCAGGCGCGGAAAGAATTCGAGGATCTTCGCCTCGGACCAGGCGACCCCTTCGCCTCGCCGCCGCGCGAGCCGGCCGAGTTCGAGATTGTCACGCACGGTCATCCCCGCGAACAGGCCGCGGCCCTGGGGAACATAGCCGATCCCGCTGCGCGCATTGGACGCGGCGGTTTGTCCGGCGAGATTCTGGCCCGCAAGCACGACGCGCCCCGCTTGCGCCTTGACGATGCCGATGATCGTCTTCAGCAGCGTCGACTTGCCCGCGCCGTTGCGGCCGAGCAGCGCGACGATTTCATGCTCGTGCACCTCGAGCGATGCAGCCATGACGATGTGACTCTTTCCGTAGTAGGCATCGACATGGTCGAGATCGAGGATGAGCGGCGCGCTCGAGCGCTCGGCGTGACCGCGCGGCCTCGCGGCCAGCGCCGCCGTGCCGGAGCCGATGTAGACCTCGCGCACTGCCTGGCTCTCGCGCGCGTCGTTCGCAGTGCCATCGACCAGCACGCGGCCTTCGTTCATCACCGTGACGCGATCGGCCAGGGCGAATACGCGGTCGATGTCGTGCTCCACCAGCAGCACCGGAATATCGGCCGAAATGCGCTTGATCAGGTCGCCGACACGCTCGCGCTCCTTCGCGGCCAGGCCGGCGAGCGGCTCGTCGAGAAGCAGCACGCGCGGGGCGCCCGCGAGGGCCAGGCCCATGTCGAGCAGGCGCTGGCCGCCATAAGACAACGACCCCGCCTCGGCGTGCTCGATGCCGGACAGCCCGAGATAGCGGATCAATTCCGCGGTGCGGGTCGTTACGCGCTCGTTGCGTTGCGCGTCGGCCCATCCGGTGAAATGCGACGCATCGTGCGCCTGCACGGCGAGGCGCAAGTTCTCGGCGATCGACACCCGCGGGAACAGGTTGGTGATCTGGAACGAGCGTCCCAATCCGGCGGCGGCGATCGCGAACGGCGGCAGTCCGGCGATGGAGCGTCCGGCAAGTTCGACCGAACCGTGATCGGGCGCGAACATGCCCGTGATCAGGTTGAAGACCGTGGTCTTGCCGGCGCCGTTCGGTCCGATGAGCGCGTGCAGCGTGCGATCGCCAACGACGAACGATGTTGCCGCAACCGCCTTGATGCCGCCGAACGACTTGGCAAGGCCGCGCACCTCGAGCATGGCGCCGCCTTCATGGGACGCGTGCGTGAGGAACGAAGGCAGGGGCACTCCCCGCTCGATCTTGCGCGAATCCATCGCGGCCGCTTCGACCACCCTGTCCCGGAACGGCTCGGTCAGGCGACGCCACACACCGACCAGCCCGGTCGGCGAGAACACGATGAAGCCGACGAACAGCAAGCCGAAGTAAAGGAGCCAGTTCGGCGTCCAGATCGACAGGTATTCCTGGAACAGTATGTAGAACAGCGCGCCCAGCGCGGGGCCAAGCAAGCTGTGCATGCCGCCGATCAGGACCATCGCCAGCAATGCGCCCGAAAACGCGATCGACGTCGGGTCGGCCGACGCGAAGCGATGATGAAACGCGAACAGCACGCCGGCGCAACCGGTCAGCACCGCCGACACCACATAGGCAATCTGCTTGTAGCGGTTGGTGGCGTAGCCCAGAAACTGCGCACGCTGCTCGTTTTCGCGGATGGCCACCAGCACGGAGCCGATCGCCGAGCGATGAAAGCGCGCCAGTGCGTACACGACGCCCAGTCCAAGCAACGCGACGAGTGCGTAATAGGTCCAGGCGTTCTCGAGATCGACGCCGAGCCAGCGCGCGCGCGTCACGCCCCCCAGGCCGCTTTCGCCGCCGGTGAACGCCGTCCAGCGAAAGGCGATCGCGTAGGTAAGCGCGGACAGCGCGAGCGTGAGCAGCGAAAAGTAGACGCCGCGCCGGCGCAGCACGATGAATGCGACCGGCACGGCGGCAACGATCAGGAACAGGAGCGAGGCGAGCGCGGGCCACAGCACCGAGCCGGGGAACCAGTGCAACTGCGTCAGCGCGGCGGCGTACGCGCCGAGGCCGAACCACGCGCCATGGCCGAACGACACCAGTCCCGTGTGCCCGACCAGGATGTTGAGCGCCATGCACGCGACGGCGAAGATCACGGCGTCGGTGGCGCTGGTGAGCGTCAGGCCGCCGGCCAGCATGGCTACCGGCAGCACGGCCATGGCGGCCGCGGCGATCACCACAGGCGAACGTGGCGGGATCATCACTCGAAGCGCTGGATTCGTTCGCCGAACAGGCCGCGCGGCCGCACCAGCAGCACCAGCACCATCAGCAGGTACATCGAGGCTTCCGCCGCCGCGGGATAGAAGTACACGGTCAGCCCGCGCACCACGCCGACAATGAGCGCAGCCCACACCACACCCCAGAAAGATCCCAGCCCGCCGATCACCACCACCACGAACGCCGCGGTCAGGATCTCCGCGCCCATCGCCGGATGCACGCCGGATATCGGCGCGAGCAGCACACCCGCGAGGGCGGCCAGCGCGACGCTGATCGCCACCACGGCGCTCATGTACGGCTGCAGCGAGATGCCGAGTGCTGCGACCATGTCGGGGTTCTGCACGCCGGCGCGCACGACGCGCCCGAACGGCGTGCGCTGCAGCAGGAACCACAGCGCGGCCACGGCGCCAGCGGCGATCGCGAGCATCACCAGCCGGTATTTCGAGTAGATGAAGTCGCCGACCAGCAGCTGGCCCTTCAGCGCCTGCGGAATCGAGAACGGCAGCGGCGAGGCGCCGAAGGTGAGGCGCAGCGCCTGCTCCGCGACCATCGCGAGGCCGAAGGTCATCAGCAGACCGAGCGCGGGGTCTTCGCGATAGAAGCGGCGGAACAGGAAGCGCTCGACCAGCAATCCGATCAGCGCGACCAACACCGGCGAGGCGACCAGCACGCCGCCGAAGCCCGCCATGTCGACGAGCTTGACGGCAAGATAGGCGCCGAGCGCATAGAACGCGCCGTGCGCGAGATTGACGAGCCCGCCCAGCGCGAAGATGAGCGACAACCCGAGCGCGATGAGCAAGTAGTACGCGCCGACCAGCAGGCCGTTGATGACCTGCTCGAGGATCTGGATCAGGACCATGGCCGCGCGCGGACGAAGCCCTTTGGTTGGGGCCTGTTAACGCCATGCAACGCATTCGTGCCCATAGCGTCAACAGGCCCTAGCAGTTGATACTCGCGCGTTGCTCCCTATACCCGTGTCATCCCGAGCGAAGCGAGGGATCCGCTTTGTGCGCGTCGAATGGACCCCGCCCGCGCGGCACTGTCTTAAATGGTCAGGCAGGCATCGTGCAGGGATTGTCTTCGCGCGTGGGCGCTATCACCTCGAGGCTCTGGCTGGCGCCGGGCACCGGCGCCGACAGCGTGAACAGTTCCCACTTGTTCGTGACCTCGTTCGCCGGCTTGAAGCGGATCGTGTACATCTCCTGCATCAACTGGTGGTCCCAGTTGCGGTAGTAGCCGTCGCGCGACTTCAGGACGTCGAACTTGGCGCCCTTTTCCAGGTGCTCGACGATCTTCGCCGAGTCGGTCGTCTTGAGCTCGTTCATCGCCTGCGCCACGTGCTTGGTCGACATGTAGTCGCCCCACGCCTGATTTTCCGGCGGCTTGCCGTACTTCTTCGTGAACGCCTGGGTGAACTTCTGCGCCGTCGCCGACTTGACCTGCGAGTCCCACACCAGCGGCCAGATGCCGGTCACGTTGCCCTTGCCCGCACCCCAGGCGACCGCGGTATCGAAGCCGAAGCCCGCCACCGGATACGGCAGCCCATACTCCATGTACTGCTTCATGAAGTTGGTGATCTGCGCGCCCGCGAGGTTGGACACGACGAGGTCAGGCTTCCCGTTGCGGATCTTGAGCAGGTACGCCGAGAAATCCGCGGCGTCGGTGGGCACCAGCTCGTCGGCGGCGAATGCGCCGCCGTTGGCCGCCATGAAGCGCTTGGCGGCCTTCAGCAGGTCGTGGCCGAAGGCATAGTCCGCCGTCAGGCTGTACCACCTCTTGCCTTTCACCATGCCGTCGCGCAGCAGCGCCTGGCCGGCCGCGTACACGTACATCGTGTTGGCGGCCTCGGTGTGGAACATGAAGCGGTTGCATGCACTGCCGCGCAAAGCATCCGAATTGCAGCCGGTGTTGAAGAAGAGGATCCGGTTGCGCTGCGCGACGGTGGCGATGGCGAGGCCCGACGCGGAACTGATCTCGCCGATGATCGCGACCACCTTGTCGCGCTCGATCAGCCGCGCCGCCTTGGTCGACGCCGTCTGCGGGTTGACGCTGTCCTCCGCGATCAGCTCGATCTTGCGGCCCATCACGCCGCCGGCCGCGTTGATCTCGTCGACCGCCAGGTTGACGCCCATCAGCGCATATTCGCCGAGAGGACCGAGAAAGCCCGTCAGCGGAGTCAGGTGTCCGATGCGGACGGTCTCCGCCTGGCCGCGGCTGATGGCGGGAAACCCGAGTGCGCCCAGCGTTGCGGCGGCTGCGCCTGCCTTGAGTACGCCGCGGCGCGCGCGGCTCGTCGTATCGATCATCTCCCCTCCCCGATTGATGACTACGCTCGCTCTTATAATGCAACGTAGCGCGCTTGTCCACACCGCCTCGGCGCGAACATGTTCGGTCCGGTCGATGCGCATACCCGGGGGCGGTCTGGCGGTCGGGCTGACAACGCCCATGCATGCTGCCGCGTGCGAACTACCGGCGCGGCTCGTGGCGCGTCATTAGCCCGGTCGGACCCGCCTGCATGATCGTCAGCGTCCGCTCGTGGTGCTCCTGCCGCCAGCTCAGGAGCTTCTGCGCGTACTGCCGCACCAGCGACGCGTACGCGGGATCGTCCGCGACGTTGCGA
>JADLEZ010000383.1 GCA_020845855.1 Burkholderiales bacterium | reverse complement strand
GCGCCGCCGTGCCCAGCTTCACGTCATTGGTCGAGATCAGCCGCCCGAAAATCTGCGACGGGTTGCCGCTGGCGTCGACGTTCAGCACCGCCGCGCTGGTCACCGTCGCCGCCGACGTGAAGAACACCGTCGCGTTGAGGCCGATGTTGAAGCCCGCCGGGTTGTACGTCTCGAACGATCCCGGATTGCCGCCCCAGCGGATCACCGCCCGCGCGACCGCTCCCGCATTCTCCAGCTGGATGCTGCCCGGGAAGAACGGAAACACCGACGTTCCGTTGTAGACCTGGTCACCGACCGCGCCGCCGCCGCTGACAAAGTAAAATGTCGACGGCGAGCTGATCGTCGTCCCGGCGTTCACCGCCCGGATCAGGCCTGCGCCCGGCAACTGGTTCGGCGTCGGGTCGGCGTAGGCATTCACCGCAGCGAAGGCCACTGCCAGCGCTGCCACCACGGGCTTGACCGCGAACTTTTGTTTTACAACGGTGTTCATAATGGTGTTTCTCCCATTCATGTTGATCAGACCTACGAATCCATCACCGGGCGCCCGGCACAATCTACTTGTCAATGGTACTGCGGCCGCGGCGCGGTGGCAATCGGCGCCGCTTGATAGGCCGAGACTGCAGGAATTCGGACATTGCCCTTGCGGTATTTAGCTATGTCGGGTTGCGCTATGCAAGCGTTGGGCGAAAATTATGCAATGCCCCCTCCGCCGTGTGGCTTCCTTACAACATCATTCTGCGGACATCAAAAGCGTCTCCACCCGGCGACACCCGGCCGCGACAACGCCACAAAGCGGCCGGTCCGCGCCGTTTCCGCACAAAGCGTCCGGTTTTCCGCAAGCTGCCTAGAATGTCTGATTCAGCGTGAAGTAGAGGTTTGCGCGCGATTGGCGGTTGATCGCGTCCAGATCGACATTTCTGGAAGCTATCGGCCACGCATACGCCGCTGTCATGCTGGTTCCGAACGGGGTATTGCCGGTGATGCCGATCCCCGCATCCGCGAGCGTGCGCGTGACCGGCGAAGCCGCGGGCGTATGCTGGAAGCGGACGATACCGGCCTCGACGAAGGCGTTGCCGCTCACCGTATAGCCGCTGACGCCCCAGCTCGGAGTGCCCAGGTTGAGCCGGCCGAGCGATCCCCCGTCACCGACCAGCACCGCCGGCAGCCACGCCGACAGGTTGCCGTAGCCGCCCAGCACCCATTGCTGGTTCTGCGGCACCGAGCTGTCGGCGTACTGGCCGCTCACATTGGCCGCCAGCGTGAAGCCGGCCGGCAACCCCTGCGAATAGTTCACGCTCGCCTGCAACAGCGCGAACTGCGGATCCGGCGTGCCTGGATCGGCCGGGAGGAAGGTGCCGCGGCGGCCCGACAACCCCTGCATCCCGGTCACGCTTGCGCCAACGCTCGCCGCTTGTCCGAAAAGCCCGAACGACTTGTTGTAGCTCAACCCCAGCGTGAGGAAGCTGTAGCTCTGGTTGGTGGTGTCGAAGGTTCCGTCGAACACCGAAACGATATTGTCGGTGTGCGTGAAGGCCTGGTTGGCGACCAGCCGCGACGTCTCGTCGGCGTAGAGCAGCTGCAGGCCGGTGAGCGCAGCGGTGTTGATGTCCCCGGTCGGGTACAACGGCGCCGACGACTCGCCGATCTTGTAGGCGATGCCGCTCCAGTTCGCGCCGTAGAGGCCGAGAGGCGTGACCACCGACCCCGACAGGCTCGCCGCCTGGTACTGGCTGCCGCCGCTGTCCGCGGTGAGTCCCGGGATGCCCTGCGTGTACGACGCCGTCAGTTCGACGCCGTTACCCGGCCGCAGCGAACCGGCCGCGGAGGCGATGTACCGGCTCGAAAAGCGGCTGCCCATGTTGTTGAACGCCAGTGCGGCGGCCCACGGCTTGGTGCCCGGGATCGGATCCTCGGTGACGGTGATCCTGGTGCCGCCGACTGCCGACCCCGGACTGAAGCTGACCCTCGGCCGCATGCCCTGCCGCGACGAGTAGATCTCGGCGACCGCCGAGTCGTGGATCAGCGTGTTGCGGTCGACGTCCTCGCGCCCGACGAGCCCGCTGAAGAAGGGCACCAGTTCGGGCACGATGTCGGTATCGGTGATCCGGCCCTGGATGACCTCGATCGCGACCAGCTTGCCGCTGGTTTCCGCCCGCAACGCGGTCAGGAAATATCCAGCCCGCTGGAACGCGGCGTTCAATCGCGCGAGCACGTTCTTGGGGTCGGTTCCCGCCTCGATCGCAGTCGTGACGACCGCGGGCGACAGCCGCGTATTGCCGTTGACGACGTAATGATAGCCATGGCTGTCGACATGGATCGGCTCGGCCTGCACCGCCGGGGCGACGATGGCGGCGGGCGGCGACGCCGCGGGGACGTCCGGAGGTAGATCGAAGGCCATTGCGGTTCGGTCCTTTACTTGGGGCAGCATCGGCCCGCCCCAGGCTTCGAGGCGCGGAACGTTGACACGGAAGAGCTGACTGCGCAGCGGCAAATTGCAGTCACAAAAGCGCGGGATTTTAGCATCGGGGCTGACCACGTGCTGGTCCATTGCGCGCTGTCGGACACGCCGGGAGCCACTTTAGTTTCGCGCGCGTCGCGTCATTTCGCATCGATACGCCTCAGCGCCGCCCACGACGCCGGACCGACTTGCAGGTCCGGCTGCAGCCGGACGCCTTGCGAATCCCTCGCGTCAGCGCTTGCGCTCGATCCCGCGCAGCAGCATGCGCCCCAGCACGCGTTCGCCGATGCGTTCCAGGAGCGCGTGCGCGGTGACCAGTTCGGCGTCCTTGCGCTCGAGCGTCGTCACCAGGTCGTTCACGTACACGTCCTTGGGCGCAATGGTCGCGCGCAGGTCTTCGTTGTACGTGGTCGCCGCGGCCAGCGCTTCCCTGGCCCAGGCCAGTTCCCCGGCGAGTCGCGGCACTTCGTCGGCCGCGCGCTCCACCCTGCCCGTGTAGGCGAGCAGCGGCGCGAAGGCTTGCAGCCGCTCCCAAAGCGCTTCCACCGTGCCGTGCGTCCCCGCGTCGCCGGGATCGGACTCGTCGCTGGCGAGCCGCTGCGCCAGCGTGTGCGCATCGGCTGCCAGCGGCAGTTCACGCAGCGGTGCGGTATCGCCGCGTGCGTATTGCGCGTGGCGCAGGCCGTCGGACACGAATTCCTGCGCGAAACTCGCGACCTCGGCGCTGGCAAGCACGGCGTTGGGGATCGCGAGCGCCTTCGCGATTCGCGCGAGTTCGATTCGTGGCTCGGCGAGCATCCGGTCGTAGTCGACGATCACTCGCGTGCGTCCGCGCGTGTGCCGCAATGCGCACAGCAGATGCACGACCCACAGCCACGCGCTGCGGCGCGGGTCGAGGCCATCGCGCGCCGCCAGCGAGTCGACGACCGCCAGCGGATGGCGAACGGCGATCACGTAGGCGTCGTCGACCCCCATCCGCGCGAACACACGCTGCCAGAACGGCAGCAGCCGCGGCACGCGCGGATCCTTGAAGCCGAAGCTCCCGGTGCGCGCGAGCCTGCGCTCGAGCAGACGCCGCGCCGCGTCGTGCGCCGGACCAAGCGCGGCGGCGTCCCAGTCGACGGCAGCGAGCGGATCGACGCTCTTCCAGTCGGCGCCCAACGCGTCGAGCACGCCGTCGTCCTGCCTGACGATGTCGGTGTCCTCGAAAAATCCGCGGGCGTTCATCCTCGCATCGGCCGACATCAGCGCGTCGCCGAGGTCGATCCCCAGCGCCTGCAGCCCGCGCGCGACCACGCTCGTTCCCGCCCGGTGCATGCCGGCGACGACGACGATGCGCGAAGCCGTCATTCGTGGTTCAGCTGCGGCCATCGGCGCACTCCGCAGCCGGCGCCAGCGACGCCTGGATGTCGAAGTCGACGTAGCCCGCCGCCCGGATCGAAGGATCGGGTTGCACGCGAAACGCCACCGCGTCGACCCGCCGATGCAGGTAGGTGTCGGTGCCGTCGATCTCCCCGAGGACGCCGGTGTTGAGGAAATACATGCCGGCGAAAAGCTGGCAGCGAAACGCAAAGCGCACATCGACGCACTCGCCGGCTGCGAATTCGCGGTCGAGATCGCCCGCTTCCGGCTGCGTGCCGCCGCCCAGTTCGAGCCCCGACGTGGTCTTCACCATCATGCCGAAGCGCACGCGGCGTGCCGGCCGCTGGAACTCCACCCGGTAGTCGACGATATAAGTCTCGCCGCGCACCAGCACATTCACCGCGTCGCCGCCGGGTGTGATGATGCGCGGCGTGCCGATGCGCGCGCCGTGCGCCGCGTACTCGACCGCGGACGCGGAGCGAAGGTCGGGGTCGAGTGTGGCGACCGGAGCCGCGGTTTCGATCGTCACCGGCGCTGCCGCGTCCGGAGGTGGGGCGGCGGTAGTGACGCCGGCGTGCGCCGCCGGCTCGGGCTCCGTAGCGGGAAGTCCGCGTCGAAGGCGCTCGCGCAGCCGCGCCGCGCGGTCGGGCGACGCGTAAAGGATGCGCTGGTATTCGGGAACGACGCGCCGTGGCTCGTCGAGCAGCACCATCTCCCCCGCGTCGAGCAGCAGCGCCACGTCGCACAATTCGAGAATCTGCGCGGGCGCATGCGACACGAACAGGATCGCCGCACCCGACTCGCGGATTTTCTCGATACGCGCAAAGCACTTGCGCTGGAACGCCTCGTCGCCGACGGCGAGCGCCTCGTCGACGATCAGGATTCGTGGTGCAACTGCGGTGGCGACGGCGAAGGCGAGGCGCAGCGCCATGCCGCTCGAGTAGGTCTTGACCTGGCGGTCGACGAAATCGCCGATATCGGCGAATTCCAGCAGTTCCGGCATCAGCGCGCGCATTTCGGCGTGCGCCAGCCCCAGGATCGCACCGTTGAGGTAGACGTTCTCACGGCCGGTGAATTCCGGATTGAAGCCGCTGCCGAGTTCGAGCAGTGCGGACACACGGCCCGGAGCGTCGATCTCGCCGCAGGTCGGCGCCAGCGTTCCGGCGATGAGCTGCAGAAGCGTCGACTTGCCCGAACCATTGCGCCCGACCACGCCCAGCGCCTGCCCCGCGCTCAGCGTGAAGCCGACGTCGCGCAGCGCCCAGAATTCGCGGTAGAACTGCCGCTTGCCGCGCCACAACGTCTGCTTCAGGCGGTCGACGGGGCGATCGTAGAGCTCGAAGCGCTTGGACAGAGAGCGGACCGAGAGGGCGGGCATTGGGTTTCCGATCGCGCCGGATGCGCAATGCGCGCCGGCGACCGGCGCATCGTGTGCGCTCGCCGCGAATTATAGTCGCTTGCGCGACGGCCCGGACGCGGCGCTGCATCGTATCATCACCCCTACGATGATCCGTCCATTACGTCATTGCCCATGATGCGTGCTGCCCACATGCGCGCAGGACTGCGCGTGCTGAAGCGGCACCTGCGCTACGCCGGAGGCAATCCGCGCAAGCTGTTGTGGGTCGCGCGGCGTGCAGTCAACCTGGCGCGCGAAGGCGCGCTTCCCGGCGTACTCGAGCGCCACGTCGTGCAGGACGCGCAGTACGCGGACTACGCCGCCTGGTGCGCGCGCTACGAGCCTCCGGCCGGCGCCGATCATTCGGCGCGCATCGCCGCGCTGGGACGCCGGCCGCTCTTGTCGATCCTGATACCGGTCTACGACCCGCCGATCGCCTTCCTCGCCGAGGCGATCGCGTCGGTGCGCGCGCAATGCTATGCCGACTGGGAACTCGTCATCGTCGACGACGCGAGCCGCAACTCTTCGGTGCGCGCGTGCCTGGCGCAGGCGGCGGCCGGCGAGCCGCGCATACGCCTCGCGCGACGCGACGACAACGGCGGCATCGCGCAGGCGACCAACGACGCGCTGGCACTCGCCCGCGGCGAGTACTGCGGCTTCCTCGACCACGACGATACCCTCGCGCCCGACGCGTTGCTGTGTATCGCCGAGGCGATCGACCGCGATCCCGGGATCGCGCTCCTCTTCTCAGACGAGGACAAGCTCGACACTGCGGGCGCCCGGACGCGGCCGCATTTCAAGCCGGCGTGGGACGGCGAATGGATCCGCACGACCAATTGCGTGCTGCATTTCATGTCGGTGCGCACGTCGCTGCTGCGCGCGTTGGGCGGGGTCGCCGCCGGCATCGACGGCGCGCAGGACTGGGACCTGGTGCTGCGCGTCGCCGAGGCCGCCGGCCGCGAGCGCATCGCGCACCTGCCTTTCGTGCTCTATCACTGGCGCGAAATACCGGGTTCGACCGCCGCCGCGGCGTTCGAGAAGCCGGCGCTGGTCGAAGCGCAGCGCCGCGTGATCGAGCAAACGCTGGTGCGTCGAGGCGAGGCCGGGCAGGCGCAGGCGACCACCCAGGGCTGGCGGATCCGCTACGCGGTGCCGGCGCCGCCGCCACTGGTGTCGCTGGTCATTCCCACCCGCGATCGCGTCGAGCTGTTGCGCAACTGCATCGCATCGGTCATCGCGCGCTCAACCTACGCGACCCGCGAAATCGTCATCGTCGACAACGATTCACGCGACCCGGCCGCCGTCGCCTACCTCGACGAACTCGCGCGCAGCGGCATTGCCCGCATCGTCCGTTACGCGCAACCCTTCAACTACGCGGCGCAATGCAACCTGGGCGTGCGCGAGGCGCGTGGCGCGCTGGTCGCGCTGGTCAACAACGACATCGAGGTGACGACGCCGGAATGGCTGGACGAACTGGTCGGCCTGGCGGTGCGCCCCGGCATCGGGCTGGTCGGCGCGACGCTGTACTACCCGGACCGCACGCTGCAGCATGCCGGCGTGATCCTCGGCTTGAACGGCGTCGGCGACCGGCCGTGGATCGGAACGCCGCGCGGCTACGCCGGTCCCTACGGACGCGCGCGTGCGGTGCGCGAGGTCAGCGCGCTGATCACCGCCTGCGCCGTCGTCGTCCGCGATCGTTATCTCGCGGTGGACGGAATGAACGAAGCGCTGGCGGTGTCCTGCAACGACCTCGACCTTTGCCTGCGGCTTTCGCGGGCGGGGTATCACCATCTGGTCACACCGTTTGCCGAACTCGTCCATCACGAGTCCGCGTCGCGCGGGCTTGCCGACGATCCCGCCAACGCCCGCCTCGCGCAGGACGAGGAAGCGCGCTTTGCTGCGGCGTGGCCGCGCGAACTCGCAGACGATCCGCTGTACAACTCCAACCTCACGCTGAACGGCAATGCGTACGCGCTGGCGTGGCCACCGCGTGCATCCCGCGGCCGATGAGCACGATTCGCCGCTACCCGATCGGGCCGCGCGCGCTGTTCGGTACCGTGCTGGAGCACGCAAGCCTGCTCTGGCAGTTCTCGCGCAGGGAGATCTCCGGCCGTTACCGCGGCTCGCTGATCGGCTTCGGCTGGGCGGTGTTGAATCCGCTGCTGCTGCTGGCGATCTACACGTTCGTGTTCAGCGTCGTGTTCCGGATTCGCTGGGATGGCCCGGTCGGCGACCGCACGGGCTTTGCGCTGGCCGTGTACTGCGGGATGATCGTGCACGGCTTTTTCGCCGAGTGCATGACGCGCGCGCCGCAACTGATCGTGGACAACCGCAACCTGGTGAAAAAAGTCGTCTTTCCGCTGCAGCTGCTGCCATGGTCGGTGCTGGTGGTCGCGGCCTTTCACTTCACCGTGGGCTTGGCACTGATCGCCGCCGCCGTGCTCGTCAAGACCGCCGCGCTGCCGGCGTCGATGGTCGCGCTGCCGATGGTCGTCGCGCCACTGGCGTTGCTCTGCCTGGGTGTGGTCTACGGCTGCTCGGCGCTCGGCGTTTACCTGCGCGATCTGTCGCAGGTCGTCGGCTTCCTCGCGCTGACGCTGCTCTTCCTGAGCCCGGTGTTCTACCCGGCTTCCGCGATCCCGGAAAACTGGCGCTTTGTCGTCGCGTTGAATCCGATCGCCACGTTCATCGAACTTACGCGCGGCATCCTGCTCTACGGAACCTGGCCGGCGCCGTGGACACTCGCCTCGGTCTGGGGCCTCTCGCTCGCCGTCGCCTGGCTGGGCTTCTACGGCTTCCAGCGCACGCGCCGCGGTTTCGCCGATGTGTTGTAACGCGGCGGTGGCGCGATGGCTGTCGTGCGCGACGACGTGCGGACGTGATCACCGTTACGCCTGAGCACTACGGCGGGTTGCAACGCTTCGCGTCTGCGTTGCTGGCCGCAACGCTTTTTCTGTTGTCGGCCGACCTCGCATTTCTGTTCGTCGCCGGATACAAGATCAAGCTCGGATATTTTCTGGTGCTCGCGGCCTGGCTGACTGCGCCGGTTACGATGTTCGCGGCGCTGCGTGCGGCCGCGCCACGCGTCCCGCGCAGCTCCTGGCTGCCCCTGCTGCCGCTGGCCATCGCCGTCGCGACGTCCGCCAATCCCCGCGACTCGATTGCCTGGACGCTGTGGCTCGGCTTCGACCTGTTCACGATCGCGACCGTTTATTCGTTTCTGAAGGCTCACCGGTTCTCGGGTGGCCAGGTCCGCCGTTCGGTCGTGTGGGCGCTGGCGGCGATTGCCTTGTTCGGGGTCGTGCAGTTCGTCGCCATCTACGGCTTTGGCCGCATCGTGTTCCAACCGCAGTCGCACTTCGGTGTGTACCGGATCAACGGAGTCTCGGGCTGGCCGCACTTTCTCAACATCTTCGCTTTCCTGCTGCTGCCAATCGTGCTGGTGCAGCGACGGCTGCGCTGGCCGTCGGCGTTGCTGCTGCCGCTGCTGATGTTCGTGCTGGCGCAGTCGACGGCGAAGACGGGGTGGGTGCTCTTCGTCGCGCTCGGTGCGCTGCTGCTGCTGCTCGACCGCGAAGTGTTCCGCAGGGCCTATCTCGTGTTTCTGCTGCCGGTGACGGTGCTCGCGCTGCTCGTCCCGGTGCCGATGCACACGGGTGATGCACCCGCGGTGAGTGCCGGCGAGAAGATCAGCCGATTTTCGGCCGACCTCGATGTGTCGGAGACCACGACGTCGGGGGCGGACCGCGTGCTGATCAACGCCATGGGCCTCCAGGTCTGGCTGCGGCACCCGTGGTTCGGCGTTGGACCGCGCGCCTACGACGAATACGTGCTGACGCGCTTCGACCAGGAGCTCCCGACAGCGAACAAGTTCGACGCCAACGGCAGCATCAACACGCGCAACGAGAACGTCTGGATCGAGCTTGCAGCCGAGACCGGCATCCTGTTCACGCTCGCTTTCGCGTTCGTGCTCTGCCGCGCCTTGTGGGTCCCGCGCCGGAAATTCGCCAACCGCCTGCATCTTGGCGCCTGGATGGCGCTGGTGCTCTATTTCGTCGTCAGCGCGCAGCTCTCGCAGTCGGGACTGCTGACGATGGTCTACGCGGTCTTCGGCATCTACTTCTACGCCCGGGATCTGCCGGCCACGACCGCGGCATCGGCCGACGCGGCGACGATCGTTCCGCGCGACGAAGCCGCCGCAGGTTGACGACAAAGCGCGATAATCGGCAATCGCAGATCCACGAGCCGCTGACATGTCATTGAGCAAGGAAGAGATCGAGCGCGAAATCCGCCGCCATCCGCGCTGGCATTACCAGTTCGACCTGGCGGGCGTGCGCACGCCGATTCACCAGCCCGAATGGGTCAACCGGCATCGGCAGCGCAAGCGCTATTTTTTCGATCCACTGGCCGAGGCGGGCGTCTTCGAGGGCAAGCGCGTTCTCGACCTGGGCTGCAACGCGGGGTTCTGGGCACTGCAGGCGGTGCGCGCGGGTTGCGCCCACGTCGTCGGCATCGACGCGCGCGCATCGCACATCGAGCAGGCGAAGCTCGTTTTCCGGGTCAACGACGTACCGGAGGGAAAGTACCGCTTCATCCGTGACAACGTGTTCACCGGCGACCTCGGATCCTGGGGCGAGCCCTTCGACATCGTCCTCTGCCTCGGCCTCCTCTACCACGTCTGCAAGCCGATGGAACTGCTGGAGCGCGTAAGCCGGGTCAATCGTGACCTGCTGCTGATCGATTCGACCGTGCACAACGACCCGCGCAGCATGATCGTGCTTCGCCACGAACCGTTGGACGATCCGCGGATGTCGGCCGATTACCAGCTCGTCTTCCTTCCCTCGCCTGCGGCCGTGCACGACATGGCTGTCGCCAACGGCTACGCATGCAGGACGCTGCCACCCGCATTCGACGATTGGGAGGGCTGCGAGGATTTCCGCGACGGCGACCGCTACGCATTCGTGTGTTCGAAGCATTCGTCGCTCGCCGGCGTCTACGGCGACACGACCGCGCCGCCGCGGCGCTGACGGCCCGGCGACCCGCGCGATCTCCGCTCAACCGATGACCCGACTCGTCATCGATGCGCGCCTGGCAGGTCACTCGGGCATCGGCACCTACCTGTCCGAGCTGCTGCCGCGCGTCGTGCCGGCACTGGCGGCGTGGCGGCCGGCGATCCTCTGCGCAGCGGCGCGGCGCTCGGAACTGACCGCGCGCTTCGCGCGCGATGCCGACGTCGTCTCCTGGGACGCGGCGCCGCTGTCGGTGGCCGACTTGTGGAGTTCGGCCCCGGTCGCCGGTCCGCACGACCTGCTGTGGACGCCGCACTTCAACGTACCGCTGCGCAGTCTCGGCGCACTGGCGGTCACGCTGCATGACCTGCTGCCGCTGACTGCACCGGCGCTCGCCGGCTACGGTAGGTCGCTGCCACTGCGCGCATGGCTGCGTGCGATTCGCGGTCGCGCGCGTGCGGTGTTTTGCGTGTCGGAATTTACGCGGGGCGAGGCGCTGCGGCTTGCCGCGCTCGACCCGGAACTCGTACACGTGACCGCGCTCGGCGTCGACCGCGCCTGGCATGTGGCGGCAGAAGCCGCCGCCTCGAATGCGCAACCGGCGACGCCGACGATGATCTTCGTCGGCCTGCTGAAGCCGCACAAGAACGTGTCGCGCCTGTTGCGGGCGTTCGCCCGCGTGCGCGACCGGATTGCGCACCGGCTGGTGCTGGTCGCCCGCCATCACGGCATCCGCAATGTCGACCGCGAGGCGCTCGCGCTGGCAGCGCAGCATGCGGACCGCGTCGACCTGGTGGCCGACCTTCCATTCGCCGAACTCGTCGCGCGCGTCGCGTCCGCGCAGTTCGCCGTGCAGCCATCGCTGCACGAGGGCTTCGGGCTGCCGGCGCTCGAGGCAATGGCCGCCGGAGTGCCGGTTCTTGCCGGCCGCGCCGGTGCGCTGCCGGAAGTCTGCGGCGACGCGGCGCTTTATTGCGATCCGCTGTCGGAAGACTCCATCGCCGAATCGCTGCTGCTGCTCGCATCGAACCCGGCGTTGCGGCTGCAGCTCGCCGCTGCCGGCCGCGCACGGGCGCGCTCGTTCAGCTGGGACAGCTGCACCGCGACGACCACACTCGAACTGACGCGCGCGCTACGCCGACTGCACGAAGTGCCGCAGTGACCGGCATGCGCATCGCCGTCGTCCACGACTGGCTCGACACCTGGGGCGGAGGCGAGAACGTGCTCGCCGAAATCCTGCGTGTCTATCCGCAGGCGGACCTGTATGCGCTGGTCGATTTCCTGCCGGAAGCATTGCGGCAGCGCCTGTCCGGCCGTCGGGCGCGCACGAGCTTCCTGCAGCACGTGCCCGGCGCCCGCCGGCATTTCCGGCTGCTGCTGCCGCTGTTTCCGCGCGCGATCGAGTCGCTCGACCTCTTGCCCTACGATCTCGTCGTTTCCAGCTCGCACGCAGTGGCCAAGGGCGTGCGCACGACACCGTCGCAGCTGCACATCTGCTATTGCCACACGCCGATGCGCTATGCGTGGGACCTGCGCGACGCCTACCTGCGGCCGCGCGGACTCACGACCGGCGTTCGCGGTGCGCTGGTCAACCGCGTCCTCGACCGGCTGCGCGACTGGGATCGCGCTTCGAGCACACGCGTCACGCACTTTATCGCCAACTCGCAGTTCGTGCGCGACCGGATCGCGCGCTGTTACGATCGCACCGCGGAGGTGATTCATCCGCCGGTCGACACCGATTTCTTCACTCCGGGTGACACGCCCGCGACGCGCGATTACTACTTCGCCGCCTCCCGCTGGGTGCCCTACAAGCGCATCGACCTCGTCGCCGCCGCCTTTCGCGCGCTTCCCGAGCGGCGCCTGATCATCGCCGGCGACGGACCCGAGGCGGATCGCGTGCGCGCGGCGGCAGGGAACAATGTCGAACTCGTCGGCCACGTGCCGCGCGAGAAGATGCGCGAGCTGCTGCGCGGTGCGCGCGCCTTCGTGTTCGCCGCCGAAGAGGACTTCGGCATCCTGCCGGTCGAGGCGCAAGCCTGCGGAACGCCGGTGATCGCCTACGGCCGCGGCGGCGCGCGCGAAACCGTTCGCGATGCGGCGGACGCCCGCGCCACCGGCGTCCTCTTCGACGCCCAGTCCGAGGAGTCGATCGTCGACGCCATCCACCGCTTCGAAGCGTTGCAGGTGCCGATCGATCTCACGAACTGCCGCGCGAATTCGCTCGCGTTCTCGGCGCCGCGCTTCGCTGCCGAGCTGATCGCCTTTATCGAGCGCACGCGGAGGGAATTCGTCGCCGCAACGCGGTGATGGATAATCGACGCCATGATCCGCAGCGTCCTCAAGCCTCATGCAGCGCTGTTCGCGGCGGTCCTGCGCATCTGCGATCCGGTACTCACCGTTGCCACAGGCTTCATCGCCTACCGCGCGTATCTCGGAACCTTTTCACTGCCGGACCAGTACCTGCTGTTCCTGGCCGTCGGCGCACTGGCCGTGGCGACGGTATTTCCGCTGTTCAAACTCTACGAGCCGCAGCGCGGCGCCGGCCTTGCCGAGGAACTGCGCCGACTGCTCTTCGCGTGGTTGCTGCTTGCCGCCCTCACCGGCGGCGCGATTTTCGCGACCAAGATGGGCGACGGTTATTCGCGCGTCTGGGTCGGCGCCTGGCTGCTCGGAGGATTCGCGACGACGATGATGTTGCGGCTGACGGTCCGGCTCGGCCTGCGCGCGCTGCGGCTGCGCGGGATGAACCAGCGGCACGTCGTTATCGTCGGCGCCGGTACGCTTGGCCGCACCGTGGCCACTCGACTCGACGCCTCACCCTGGGCGGGCCTCAACGTTCGCGCGTTCTACGACGACAATCCATCCGCCACCGGAGCGACACTGCTCGGAAGGCCGGTATGGTCGACCGCCGATCGGCTCGCGACCGACGTGGCGACAGGCACGATCGACCAGGTGTGGATCGCGCTGCCGCTTCGTTCCGAGGTGCGCATCCGCGAAGTGCTGTCGATGCTGGGCGAGCATCCGGTCGAGATCCGCTTCGTGCCGGATATCTACAGCTTTCACCTGATCAATCATTCGATGACCGACGTTGCGGGTCTGCCGGTCATCTCGCTGACCGAAACGCCGATGTCGGGCGTCAATCGCCTGGTCAAAGCCGTGGAGGATTACGCGCTCGCCACCGTCCTCCTGCTCGTTGCCGCGCCGCTGATGGCGCTGATCGCCATCGGCGTCAAGCTGTCGTCGCCGGGGCCGGTGCTGTACCGTCAGGAGCGCGTCACTTGGAACGGCGAGCGCTTCGGGATGCTCAAGTTCCGCACCATGCCGGTCGACGCCGAAGCGGCGACCGGTCCCGTGTGGGCGCGCCAGGGCGAGCGCCGCGCCACGCGCTTCGGCATGCTGCTGCGGCGCGCCAGCCTCGACGAGTTGCCGCAGTTCGTCAACGTGCTGAAAGGCGAAATGTCGCTGGTCGGACCCCGGCCCGAGCGGCCCGAGTTCGTCGAGCGCTTTCGCCAGCAGATCCCCGGTTACATGCAAAAGCATCTGGTGAAGGCCGGCATCACCGGCTGGGCGCAGGTCAACGACCTGCGCGGCGATAGCGACTTGACGCAGCGGATACAATACGATCTCTACTACATCGACAACTGGTCGCTGTGGTTTGACCTGCGCATCCTGGTGCTGACGCTTTGGCATATCCTGAAGAGCCACAACGCCCGCTGACCGCTACACACGGCACCGGCGAGCCGGCGTCGGTTCCGCCGCCGAACGCATCCTCGTTGGGTTTCGCCCGCAACACGCTCGCGTTCTATGCGGTCGCGATTGTCGCCTGCCTCGCGCTGTACGCAGTGCTCTCCGTCCCTGGCAGATGGTTTCCCGGCGCCGAGGACAAGACCTTCGCCGCTCGCGATCTCGTGCTGACGCGCGGCAGCGGAGCGCAGGAGCGCGACGCGCTGTTGATCACCGCCGTCGATGATTCGGGGCTGGCGCTGGTGACGGCGAATTCGGACTTCCGCTCGATGGACTATCCGATCATCGCATGGTCGGGAGCGGGCTTTGCCGGCAATGCGGACGTACGTTTTCTCTGGCGCAGCGACTATGCGCCGGGCAAGCTCAATTCGATCCCGGTACCCGTCGCCGCCGGCCGGCTGACGCCTGTCGTGATGGCGAAGCAGCCGGATTGGGTCGGCCGCATCACCGGTGTCGCGCTTGCCGTACGCGGGCCGTTGCCCGAACCGGTCCGCGTCGACGGCATGGACGCGAAGCCCGGTGGCGTGTCCGGCCAGATCGCCGACCGCTTCCGCGAGTGGCTGGCTTTCGAGCGCTGGTCGGGTACGTCGATCAACACCATCACCGGCGGCGCCGACGTGCAGGAACTACCGTTGCCGGTGTTGCTCGTGGTCGCGATCGTGCTCGCCGCCGGCGCCTGGCTCGCGATCGCATATCGTGCAAAGCGTACGGCGGCGTGGCCGGCGGTGCTCGCGCTGCTGTTCGTCGCCACCTGGATGCTGCTCGACGCGGTCTGGACATGGAATCTCGCGCGCCAGGTTGCGCAAACGCGCGCGCAGTACGGCGGCAAGGACTTTCGCGAGCGGCACCTGGCGGCCGAGGACGGTCCGCTTTTCGCGTTCATCGAAAAGGTGCGCGCGAAATTGCCGGCCACGCCGGCACGGGTGTTCGTCGTTGCCGACGCCACGTATTTCCGTGGCCGCGCCGCGTATCACCTCTACCCGCATAACGCGATGGCCGATCCGCGGGTCAACTCGCTGCCGAAGGCGTCGTCGCTACGCGCCGGCGATTACGTCGTCGTCTACCACCGGCGCGGCGTCCAGTACAACGCGCAGGAACAGAAACTGCGCTTCGAAGGCGACACGCCGGTGTCCGCGGAAGCGGTGCTGGTCGAGCCTGGTGCAGCGCTGTTCCGGATCCTGTAGATGGACGCTTTGCGACTCGTCGCCGGACTGCTCCTGCCCTGGTGGCTGGGCATCGCCGTGCTGCTGGCGGTACGGCCGCGCACCACCGCACTCACCGCACCCGGCGAAATCGCCTGGCTGGGTGGCGCCGGCTATCTCGCCGGCGCGTTCCTGCTGACGCTCTGGATGCGCGTGCTCTCGCTCGCCGGAATCGGCTTCACTGTGGTGGCGATTGCGCTGCCGCTCGCTGCCGTCGCCGTCGTCTGCACGGCGCTCGTGTCGCGCGGCGAGCGCCGTGCATCTTTGCGCGCGCTGCTCACGAAACCGGAACTCGCCGCCGCTGCGCGCTCGCTCTGGTGGCTGCTGCTCGGATGGCTGGCATTGCGCTTTGTGCTGCTCGGCGTCGAACTGGCCACGCGGCCGCTCTATCCGTGGGACGCCTGGTCGCAATGGGCGACCAAGGCGCGTGTCTGGTACGAACTGGGGTACCTGGCGCCCTTCGCGCGCATCGAAGCCTGGCTCGCGGCGAACGGCGCCGTATACTTCGACGCCTCGCCGGAGTATCCGCCGACGATGCCGCTGCTGCAGGTATGGAGTTGCATCGCGCTTGGCCGCTGGGACGACACGCTAATGAACGGTCCCTGGTGGCAGCTCGCCGTCGCGCTGACGCTCGCCGTCTACGGCGGTTTGCGCTCGCTCGGGGCGCCTGCGCTGGCGGCGATGGTCGGCGCGTTCCTGGTCGCATCGCTGCCGCTGGCCAACGTGCACGTCGCGCTGGCCGGCTACGCCGACCTGCCGATGGCCGCGTGGTACACGGCAGCCGCGCTCGCGTTCCTGCGCTGGAACGTGCGTCGCGCGATACCTGATGCTGCGGTCGCGCTGCTGCTGGCGATCGCCTGCACGCAGATCAAGAATCCCGGCTGGTTCTGGGCGGCCACACTGCTCCCCGGCCTCGTCGTCGCGTTGTCGCCGCGTTACGGCGTGCGTGTGGCGCTCATCGGCTTCGCGGCCGCGGGTGTTGCGCTGGTGACCTTTGCGCGATTCAAGCTCTCGCTGTTCAACTACCGGATCAACCTCGATTTCGATCCCGCGTGGGCTGACCTGGGGCAGAGCTATTTCCTGCTCGGCAACTGGCACCTCCTGTGGTACGGCGCGATCGCCGCGGCGCTGCTCGCGTGGCGGCAACTGTTCGCGCCCGGCATGGCGGCGCTGACCATGATCGTCATCGGCGGCCTCCTGTTTCTGTTTTTCGTATTCGGGTTCACGACGGCGAGCTACTACATCACCGACCAGACGACGGTCAACCGCGCAACGCTGCACCTGGCGCCGCTGATCGTCGTCTTCATGGTGCTCGCGTGGCTGGCATTCGCCCGACGCTGGGCGTTGCGGCACGCTGGTGCCGAGCCCGCAGGCGGCGCGCCCGCCGGCTGATTTCCAGCGCGAGTCCGCGGTCGGGCAGCATTGATTACGGCCAGTACAATCATCCCGGCTTTCACGCCACCGCCCCGCTCTTCTTCCCGCCCGATGCCGCTTTTCGCCCCGACGATCTTCGCAAGTGCGTTTTTGCTGTTTCTGGTTCAGCCCATCGTTGCCAAGCAGATCCTGCCGTGGTTCGGCGGCTCGGCCGCGGTCTGGGCGATGTGCCTCGTGTTCTTCCAGACCGTGCTGCTGCTGGGCTACGCCTACGCCGACGTCACGGTGCGCCGCCTGAGCGCCCGCAGCCAGGTCAGGCTGCACGCAACGCTGCTGATCGTGAGCCTGCTCGCGCTGCCGATTCTACCGGGTGAATTCTGGAAGCCGGCAGGCGACGAGAATCCGATATGGCGCATCCTCGGCATGCTCGGCACTACCATCGGCCTGCCGTACTTTCTGCTGTCGACGACGAGTCCGCTGGTGCAGGTCTGGTTCGCTCGGCGCTTCCCCGGGCGCAATCCGTACCGGCTGTTCGCGTTGTCGAACCTGGCGTCGCTGCTCGCCTTGCTCGGCTACCCGTTCCTGCTCGAGCCGTGGGTGGCGACGCGCGCGCAGGCGTGGGGCTGGTCGGCCGCCTACGCGCTGTTCGTCGGCCTGGCCTGTGCCGCTGCATTCGCAAGCCTGAAGAACATCGCGAGCGCGCTGTCGGCCGGAAACGCGACGGCCGCCGCCGGATCGGGAAGCAACGCCATCCGCGAGCCTCCGCCCACCTTCGCGCGGCAGTTGCTGTGGTGCACGCTGGCCGCAACCGGATCGCTGATGCTGCTCGCGGTGACCAACCACATCACGCAAAACGTCGCGGCGGTACCGCTGCTGTGGCTCGTGCCCCTCACGCTCTACCTGCTCACCTTCATCCTCTGCTTCGATGGCCGCGGCTGGTACAAGCGTGACATCCTGCTCGCCATGCTGGCGGCGGCGCTGGGCGTGATGGCGTGGACGCTGGCCGACCCAGCGTTGACCCACGACCTGCAGATCCAGATCGGCGTCTTCTGCGTCGGGCTGTTCCTCGCCTGCATGTTCTGTCATGGCGAGCTGGTGCGCCTGAAGCCTGCAACTGCCTACCTCACGCGCTTCTACCTGATGATTTCCCTCGGCGGAGCGGTCGGTGCCGCGATCGTCGGCATATTCGCGCCGCTGGTGCTGCCCGCCAACTTCGAGCTGATCGGCGCGCTGGTGCTCTGTGCGCTGCTGCTGCTCTGGCAGGTGCGCCTCGACGCGATGGTGTACGGAGTTCTGGCGCTGGTCGCGCTGTTCGTGACGGTCGGCGGCGGCGTCTGGGCAGTCATCGAGTTCTACGATGCGACGATCGTCGCTTCCCGGAATTTCTACGGCGTGCTGCGGGTGCAGGAAGCGGGATCCTCCGATGGCGACCGCCGCCGGCAGCTGATCCACGGCAACATCATGCACGGCAAGCAGTTCCTGCAGGCCGACCTGAAGACGCAGCCGACGAGTTACTACACGGCGAAGTCCGGGATCGGCCGCGTCATCGAGGCCCTGCATCCGCGCGTGGATCCGATCAAGGTCGGCATCATCGGTCTCGGCGTCGGCACCATCGCCGCCTACGGCAGCAAGGGCGACACCTACCGTTTCTATGAGATCAATCCCGGCGTCATCACGATCGCGCAGCGCGACTTCAGCTACCTCGGCGACAGCGATGCCACGATCGAGCTGCCGCTGGGCGACGCACGGTTGCAACTGGAACGCGAGGCGCCGCAAGGCTTCGACGTCCTCGCCATCGACGCCTTCTCCGGCGATGCGATTCCGGTGCATTTGATCACGAAGGAAGCGGTCGAGGAATACCTTCGGCATATGAAGCCCGACGGCGTCATCGCATTCCATGTCACCAATCGCTACCTCGATCTGGTCCCCGTCGTCGAGGGCATCGGCAACGCGCTCGGCCTGCATGCATTGTGGATCGACGACAGCGGCGCCGACCCGCTCGCCAACTCGTCGAGCTGGGTGCTGCTCGCCAGCGACCCCAACCGCCTCGCCGACCCCCGCCTCGTCGAGGCCGGGTCGGAAATTGGCGCACGGCGTGACTGGCGCGTATGGACCGACGACTTCAACAACATTGTCCAGGTTCTGAAGTAATCGGCCGCACAATGGCGACACGCTAGAATCTCGTCATGCAACGCGACGACGCGAACCCATCTGCGGATCCCGCGCACTACCGCGCGTTGCTGCGGGCGCCGGACGCCCATTACATCGATGTCATCGACCAGCGGGCGCTCCCGCATACGCTGATCCGCGTCAAGATCGCGGATGCCGGCGCGGCGGCGCTCGCCATCAGCCAAATGTGGATCCGCGGAGCACCGTTGATTGGCGCCGTCGGCGCCTACGGACTCGCGCTGGCACTGGACCGCGACGCTTCAGACGTGGCGCTCGCGAAGGCGCACGCGGCGCTCAACGCCACGCGCCCGACCGCCGTCAACCTGCGCTGGGCGCTCGATCGCGTGCTGGCCCGCGTCAGCGCGCTCGCGCCGGCAGAGCGCGCCGATGCGGCGTGGCGGGAAGCCGATGCCATCGCCGCGGAGGACGTCGCGATCAACCACGCGATCGGCCGCCACGGCGTCGTGCTGCTGTGCGATATTGCGCGACGCCGCACCGGCGCGCTGCGCGTGATGACCCACTGCAACGCGGGCGCGCTGGCGACCTGCGGCTGGGGCACTGCAACGGCGCCGTTGTTCATTGCGCATGCGCAAGGTCTGCCGCTGCAGGTCTGGGTCAGCGAGACACGGCCGCGCTTGCAGGGGGCGAGTCTCACGGCGTGGGAGATGGCGCAGCGAGGCATCCCGCACACGCTGTTCGCTGACAGCGCCAGCGGCCTCCTGATGCGGCGCGGCGATGTCGACGTCGTCATCGTCGGCGCTGACCGCGTCGCCGCCAACGGCGACGTCTGCAACAAGATCGGCACCTACGACAAGGCGCTCGCCGCGCGGGACAACGGCGTGCCGTTCTACGTGGCGCTGCCTTCGCCGACCATCGACTGGACGCTTGCCGACGGCGCGACGATCCCGATCGAAGCCCGCGACGCAGACGAGGTGCTCAGTGTGACCGGGCGCGACGACCAGGGACAGACCGTCCGCGTCGCGATCGCGCCGCACGAGACTGCCGCCGTGAACTATGCCTTCGACGTGACCCCGGCACGGCTCGTCGACGGCCTCGTCACCGAGCGTGGCGTTGCGGCCGCGACGACGAACGCGCTGGCGGCGATGTTTCCGGAGCGACAGGCATGAGCGATTTCAGCGACCCGACGGCGGATCGACGGGTACTGCGCGAAGCGGTGATCGCCACAGCGCTTGCGATGAACGCCGCGGGCATCAATCGCGGCAAGTCCGGCAACGTCAGCGCGCGACTGCGCAGCGACGGATTCGACGGCTTTCTGGTCACGCCCACCGGGCTTCCGTACTCTGCAACCGATGCCGTAGACATCGTCGCCATGACGCTCGATGGCGAAGTTCTCGGTGACCGGCAGCCGTCGTCCGAGTGGCGCTTTCATCGTGACATCTATCGCCGCCGGGGCGAAGTGGCGGCCATCGTGCATACGCACGCCCCGTTCGCAACGACACTCGCGTGTCTCGACCTTGGCATTCCCGCGTTCCACTACATGGTCGCCGTGGCCGGTGGCGCCGACGTCCGTTGCGCACCCTATGCGACCTTCGGCACGCAGGCGCTGTCGGACCATGCGCTCGCCGCTCTGGACGGCCGCCGTGCCTGTCTGCTCGCCCGGCACGGGATGATCGCACTCGGTGCCGACCTGGGCGCAGCGCTGGCACTCGCCGTCGAAGTGGAAACGCTCGCCGAAATGTATTGGCGCGTCCTGCAAATCGGCGAGCCGATCCTGCTTTCCGCGGAAGAAATGGCGGTCGTGATCGGGCAGTTCTCGACCTATGGCCAAGCCGCAATTCGGCAACCTGGATCGCAGCCGTGAACTGCAATTGCGAACTACGGCTGCATCCCCGATCCCGGACTCGAAGGTGCGGCACGCGCCATCACCGCGGCAAACAGCGCGTCCACGCATCGTTCCACGGATAGGGAGCCCGTCGCGAGCACGATGGCCGGATCCGTGGGGACCTCGTAGGGCGCGTTCACCCCGGTGAAATCGGAGATCTCGCCGCGCCGCGCCTTCGCGTAGAGTCCCTTCGGGTCACGCCTTTCGCACGCGTCCACGTCGGCCGACAGATGTGTTTCGAAATAATGCTCGGCACCGACGATGTGCCGCGCCATTGCGCGATCCTCCGCGTAGGGGGAAATCAGCGCTGCGATCGCGATCAGGCCGGCGTCGTTCATGAGCCGGGCCACCTCGGCAACGCGCCGAACATTTTCCCGCCGCGCCTCAGGCGAGAATCCGAGGTCGCAGTTGAGTCCGTGCCGCAGGTTGTCGCCGTCGAGCACGGAACAAGCGCGGCCGGCGTCGATCAGCCGGCATTCGAGCGTCTGCGCGATCGTGGATTTGCCCGATCCGGACAGGCCGGTCAACCAGACGGTGAGCGGATGTTGGCCGAGAATTTGCGCGCGCGCGCCGAGCGCGACCAGGCTGGGTTGGCGGAATAGGTTCGGCCGACGCTCAGCCGAAGGCGAGTCGGATGCGACGATCATGTTCATTGCCTGGGCGACGTGCACGAGACGAGTTTAACAGGCGCAACCGCGGCGCCATGAAGATGCGAGCGACGATGAACGAATGCGGGAGCGCACGCTTGTCGAGAAAAAAGGTGCGCGACAGCGACTTCTGCTTCGTCGCCGCCCAACCGCTCGCGTCCGCACCCTGAGTGTTGCGGACGACACCAAGCCAAAAGGCCCACCGAGGTGGGCCTTTTGGCTTTGAGGGTGCCTGACAATGACCTACTTTCGCACGGGAGCTCCGTACTATCATCGGCGTGCCGCCGTTTCACGGTCCTGTTCGGGATGGGAAGGGGTGGTTCCGGCGGGCTATGGTCGTCAGGCGTTGAGCAGGAGTCAAAAAGCCAGGAGTCTGAGGACAGAACGTCTTCATGACTCGCAGCTGGCTGCTGACCGGAAGGTAAGGGTTGGGTTGAGTCGTGTCCATTGGCGCAGCGTCTCTGGTCGTCGTCAGACTTCTGTCTTCTGACCTCTGATTCCTGAGACCCACAATTATGGAGTCAAGCCGCACGGATTATTAGTACCGGTTAGCTGAACGCATTGCTGCGCTTCCACATCCGGCCTATCAACGTGGTGGTCTGCCACGGTCCTTCAGGGGGCTCAAGGCCCCGGGAGATCTCATCTTCAGGCACGTTTCCCGCTTAGATGCTTTCAGCGGTTATCGCTTCCGTACGTAGCTACCCAGCGATGCCTCTGGCGAGACAACTGGTACACCAGCGGTACGTCCACTCCGGTCCTCTCGTACTAGGAGCAGCCCCCGTCAAATCTCCAACGCCCACGGCAGATAGGGACCAAACTGTC